>DATGQR010000068.1:0-14563 GCA_035304105.1 Thermomicrobiales bacterium
GCGGCTCTCCGCCAGCCGCGCCTCGATCGACGGCCAGCCCGCCGGCGAGGGATCGCCCGGATACGCCCCGACGATCCGCGCCTCCGGGTAGCGCTCGCGCAGCACCGCCGCCGCCTCATGGGCCACGCCGGGCATCGCGCCCAGCAGGAAGACGCGCTTGTTCGGGTGCGCCAGCCCGGCGACCATCTCGACCAGGTCGTTGCCGGTGATTCGCGGCGGGACCGGACGGCGCAGCAGCCGGGCAGCCACGAGCAGGCCCACGCCGTCGGCCAGCGCCAGGTCCGCCGCGCGCAGGACGTGGGCGAACTTGCGGCTGCGCCGGGCGGCCATCAGGTACTCCGGGTTGACCGTCACGACGTGGCGCAGCCCGCCGGCCGGATCGTCCAGCCAGCACCCCACGCGCCGCTCGACGGCATCACGCCCGGCAAGATCGACCGGGAAGCCGAGAATCTCGATTTGCCCCGCCATCACGCGCCAATCCCCATCCGCATCAGGCACACTGCACCCGGCGAAGTGTTGCAATTCGGCGCGCGAGGCGTCGACTCGGAGAGGATGGCAAGCGCGATGGCCCCGGACGACCTGATCGCGAAGCTGATCGACGCCGGCGCGCTCGACGCGGGCCAGGCCTGGACGGCCAGGCCGCTCGGCGGCGGGCTGAACACGCGCGTCTACCACCTGCGCTCCGAGCAAGACCCACGAGGCTACATCGCCCGCCTGCGCGAGCGCGGCAGCTTTGCTGGCGAGGCCGAGATGCTGGCCGCCGCGGCCGGCTGTCCGGGCGTCCCGGAGATCGTGTTCGCCGACGATCACACGCTGGCGCACCGCTACCTGGATGGCCGACCGCGCCCCCTGAATGAAGCCGGCCCCGGCGATCTGGCCCGGCTGATGGCCGCGCTCACCTGCCTCCACGGCCGCACGTTTCCCGCCTACACCCCCTGGCCGGAGCGCCAGCGAGTTCCCGGCACGCTGGCCGGCCTGTTCCGCTTCCGGGTGCGCTCACTCGAGCAGTACGAAGCCTTCCCGCGAGCCACCAATGGCGACCTCGACCCGCGCCTACCTGAGCTGCTCGCGGCGCTGGAGGAGCCGGAGCTACCGGCTGAATCGGGCTGGTCGGCGCGCCGCTTCGCGCTGCTCCACGGCGACCTCAGCATCGGCAATATCCTCTGGGGCGAGTCGAGTGTCGGCCTGATCGACTGGGAGTTCAGCCGCGTTGGCGACCCTGCCGAAGACCTGGCCTACCTGCTGACCGAGCAGGCGGCCGGCCCGGACCTGGCTGCGGCCGTCCGAGCGGCCTACGGCGAGGCAGGCGGCGATGCGGGGGTCTGGCAGCGAGTCCCGGCCTACGGGCTCTTCACGGCGGTCGATTCCGCCCTCTGGTGGGCCGACTATGTCGCCCGCAACGCCCCGCCGCAGGGCCGGCAGGAGATCGCGGCGCGCATCGAGATGGGCCTCCGCTGGCATCGCGGCGATCTCGCCGGCTCGCGCGGCCGCCCGGCGGGCTGAGGGGCCGGTGGGTTAGACTTCATCACATCATGGTGACCAACGAGAGCTACATCAAACTCCGCAACGAGGCCCTGGAGATGAACGAGGCGGGGCAGGAGTACTGCCTCTGCCGGGGGATCGAGGGCGGCTGCTGCAAGCCCAACCTCAAGATGCTGCCCGAGGACCAGCAGGTGATCTTCGAGGCCTACCAGCGCGGCGAGATCGCCCCGGAGACGATCCGCCGGGCCGTCGAGCGCGCCCGGGGCGGCGAGCGGCGCTTCTGCCCCTTCCTGGGCGACGACTACCGCTGCACGATCTACGAGCACCGCCCGGTGGTCTGCATCCAACACGGCAACGGCGGCCTGCCGAAGCGCAAGGACGTCGCGCTCAAGGCCATGCGCAGCCCCGGCAACAAGACGATTCGCGTCTCCGAGATCGAGCAGTTCTCCTGCGACGCCTGCGCCAAGCACGTCACCGGCAAGGAGCGCCTGCCGCTCGCCATCGTCGGCAAGTCGGTCGCGATCCTGGTGACGATCCAGGAGGGCGAGAAGCACTACGGCACCCCGCGCATGAACGATTTCCTGATCAACACCTTCGGCGACCTCGACACCACACCGGCCGCGGCCGCCCCGCCCGACCAGGACGCGACGACCTCGTCGTAGCGAGCGTTCGCATCCCGACCGGTTCGCTTCAACCACCCAGATTGCACCGATGCAGTTTCGCCCGATCAGCTATCGCTGGGGTGGAGACAAGCCCCACCCCTACGATTACGAGCGCACGGGGGTCCTGTGTGCGATCAGGTGATCGGCGCTTAGGGAGCGTCGCTATTCCGGCGGCGTGTCGCGCTCGCGGTGGGCCTGGTCCAGGGGGCGGACGGCGTCGGCGCGGGCGACGCGCTCGACGATCGGCGGGTGGGAGTAGAGCAGCCAGACGCGCAGGCGCGAGGGCGCCGGGTCGGCCAGGTTGAGCTTACCCAGCTTCACCATCGCCGACGAGAATGCGTCGGGGTCGCGGGTGAGCGCCAGGGCGAAGGCGTCGGCGCGGCGCTCCAGATCGCGGCTGTAGCCGAGCTGGAGCGGCGTCAGCAGCAGGCCCGCCGCGGAGAACGCCAGCCCCAGGATGGGCAGGGCGCGGATGTCGGCCAGGTCGCGCGTGCCCAGCAGCCGCGCGCCGGAACGCCGCAGAAATGCGCGCGCGGCGCGGTCCGCCAGCGCCGCGGTGCCGAGTGTGAGGAAGGCGCTGGAGGCGATCATACGCCAGATGTCGCGGTTCGCCTGGTGGGCCAGTTCGTGCGCGACGACGATTTCGATCTCCTCCGGGCTGAAGTGCTCCAGCAGGGTATCGCCGAGGACGATGCGCTTGGTCCTGCCGAGCCCGGTGAAGAAGGCGTTGGCCTTCGTCGTGCGCCGGCTCATATCCATCGTCATCACATCGGCCACCTCGACGCCGCTGTGGGAGGCCAGCTCGCGCAGCCGCGCGGCCAGCTCGCGGTCCTCCAGCGGGGTGAAGGTGTTGAAGCGCGGCGCGATCAGCACCGGGTAGAGGTGGGCCATGACCGCCGTCAGGGGCACGGCGGCGAGGCTGACGACCAGCCACCACCAGCGCGGGAAGCGCCGGATGATCTGGTGGAGCCCCTCGGTCAGCGGCAGGGCGAGCGCCATCCCGATGGCCTGCCCCTTGAGCTGGTCGCCGAACCAGGCGGCGCGAGTCTGGCGGCTGAGGCCGTAGCGGTGCTCGACGACGTAGCCGTTGAGATAGGCCAGCGGGAGCCCGGCCAGCCAGGATGCGAGGCCCAGCACACCGGCGTAGGTGGCGCGGGTGCGGACGGTGCTGCCGCGCCGGGGCAGCAGACGGCGAGCGACGCGCCTGGCCAGCCCCGAGAACACGAACAGCGCCCCGGCGAGCAGGCCGAGCGCGACGCTCAGCAACCCCAGGCGCTCCTTCGTGCGGGTGTAGCGGCGCGCGCGTTCGACATCGACCATGAAAATGTCCTATGCTTGCGAGGACAGACCTACGAGTCGATGATCATAACCGATCGGCCCGCAGATACGGCATTTCGCCGGAAATGCAGCGGTCAATCGGGAATTTGTCGTGGATGTGATACGTTATAGGTATTGCGACCGTCGTGTCGCCGAGTCCGTAGCCGTGCATCCGTGACCGCGACAGTAAACACCCCGGTCTGTCGTGTAGTCCCTGCCTCGTAACTGGAATGAACCGTCACAGAGCTGGAACCGATCCGGCCCGACGAACGTCCTGAAATCGAGCGCGCCGATACTGTTCCCGGTGGTTATGGATTATCCGAATGCAACCTCGACGCGGTTGACAAATCGCGCCGAACAGTGTACGTACAAGGTAGACCCGGCAGGGGGAGCGACGGCCGGGATTTACAAGTCAGTACGTTGAACGTAGTATAGGCAAAGGTGTTTGTGGATTTCTTCACAAACCGGGCTCGTTAGCGATTGACGCGAGAGATAGAGGCTGCTAATCTAGCCAGGTTGTGCGCCAGACTTCCCCGCACACATGGGAGAGCGGGCGCGCAGCATTGAACAGGAATGAAGGGGTCGAATGACCGAACGAGCCGTGCGAGAAACAACCTACAACGATTCTTACGAGCTGGAGAAGCTGGTCGACAAGGCTGAGGTCGGCGAGATCGTCGATGAGTCAGCCGAATTGCTCGATCAGGCGACCAGTGATGCCGTCTATCGCTATTTCCGCGATGTCGGCGGCCACCGGCTGCTCAACCATGAAGAGGAGATCGATCTCTCCACCAAGGTCCAGCGCATGCTGGAAGTCCAGCGCTGGCTGCGCACCGAGGAAGCGCTCGACCGCCACCCGGCCGTCGAAGCCTCGGGCGTGCTGACCGTGCCGATTCCCGGCGTGGACCTGGAGAAGGTCGACCCCAAGGAGCCGACCACGATGCAGAAGGCCTACGTGGTCCTGGCCGAGGGCTACGAGCCTTCCGATGAGATGGTCGAGCAGCTCAAGGCGTACGTCGAGGAGACCGTCGACGCCAACCACGTGCCGGGCGCCATCGAGTTCGTCGATGAGATCCCGCGCCGCAAGCGCGGTGGCATCGACCGCTACGCGCTGAAGGTGATGGAGTTTGGCGAGGGCGCGACGCGCGACGAGCCGATCTCGGTCATCATCGAGCGTGGCCGGATCGCCCGCGAGAAGCTGATCCGCCACAACCTGCGCCTGGTGGTCTCGATCGCCAAGAAGTACCGCTCCAGCGGTCTGCCGCTGATCGACCTGATCCAGGAGGGCAACATCGGCCTGATGACGGCCGTGGAGCGCTATGACCCGACGCTGGGCTACCGCTTCAGCACCTACGCGACCTTCTGGATTCGCCAGGCCATCGGCCGCGCGGTCGCCAACCTGAGCCGCACGATCCGCGTCCCGGTGCACATGCACGACCTGATCTCCAAGGTCCGCCGCACCGAGTCGCAGCTCGAGCAGAAGCTCGGCCGGCCGGCGACCGACCAGGAGATCGCCGAGTTCCTGGAGATGGAAGTCGAGAAGGTCGAGCAGGCCCGCTCGGCGATCCCGCGGACGTCGTCGCTGGACAAGCCGATCGGCGAGGACGGCGAGTCGACCATCGGCGACCTGCTGCCGGACCCGGCCAGCGACCAGGTGGTCGAGGAAGCGGTTTCCAGCGCGATCCGCGACCAGATCCGGCGCTCGCTGGAGAACCTGAGCGAGCGGGAGAAGGGCGTCGTGATGCTGCGCTTCGGCCTCAACGGCCAGCAGCCGCAGACGCTCGCCGAGATCGCCGACCACTACGGCATCAGCCGCGAGCGAGTGCGCCAGATCGAGAAGGAGGCGCTCTCCAAGCTGCGCCGCTCCGACCTGGTCGAGCTCTCGACCGCGGCCTAACCAGCCGACCAACCCACACGAATCGAAGACCGCCCTCTCCGTTTCCGGAGAGGGCGGTTTGCTTTCCTAGTCTGGATACATCACATCGCGTTGAGATAGTTCGCTCGTTCAACCTTCGTAGGGGTGGGTATCCGCCCACTACGATGATGGACAGGCACGTTTCCAGCGTGTGGTCAGGAGATTCACAACGCGGTGTAGCGTTGTCACGCCCCGCGTTGCTCGCAAGCACCAGGGCGTCAGAGCGCGGATCGGTACTGCGACATGGAGATCGCGTATGAGACGGCGGCTCGTGGCAACGTCGGTTGCCCAGGGGTATATGAGATGAGCAACGTGCGCTTTGCACACGAACACCACCTCGGTTCGTATCGCTAACAGCGCGACTCCCGCCCGTTACATCCCTCGATGATGTATCCGCGATCGTTCCCGCGGCGGCTAACCATGTGTATTCCAGCGGGCGCCGGGTTCGCTCAGAATAGGGATACACCGCCAGGTACCGTGGGCGCGGCGTCGGGCTGCGCGCCAGCGCCGCGATGAGCCATCACGTTCCCCCGCCGCAGGGACGCCAGAGACGCATAGAACCGGGAGCGAGAACCATGTCCAGCACGACTACGACCGCCGACGCGAGACCGAGCGAGGAAAAAACGCCGTTGATGACGGTCCTCAAGCGGTTCGGGAAGGAATTTGCCGACGACGACATTCCCGGGCTAGCGGCCGAGGTCGCCTATCACGCCGTCTTCGCCATCCCGGCGATCATGATCCTGCTCGTCCTGATCGGCGCGATCTTCGAGCAGACGACCGACGTCGCCGTGGCCGACCGGCTCAGGGAACTAGTCGACGAGCGCGCGCCGGCCGACACCAAGCAGATCCTCAGCGACCTGATCGACAACGCCATCGCCCAGACGAGCGGCGGGCTGGCGTCGATTGGTGCGCTTTCGGCCGCGGTGATCGCGCTCTGGTCCGGCTCCAACGCCACGGCCACGCTCATGAAGGCTTTCAACCGCGCCTACGACATCGACGAAGACCGCCCGTTCATCAAGAAGAAGGCCGTCGCGATCGGGCTGACCGCCCTGCTGGGCCTGATGATCAACCTGGCGTTCGTGCTGTTCGTCTTCGGCGGAAAGATTGGCCAGTGGGTGGCCGACCGCTTCGGGCTCGGAAATGCGTTCGAGCTCGCGGTGAACATCGGGCGCTGGCCGCTGGGCGTCCTGTTCCTGATGCTGATGCTGGCTGTGCTCTACTACCTCGGCCCGAACGTCGAGCAGTCCTTCCGCTGGATCTCGCCCGGCTCGGTGGCAGCGACGGTGCTCTGGATCGGTCTGGTGCTAGGCTTCTCAATCTACCTGCAGTTCTCCAACCCGGGCAGCGCCTACGGCACGCTCAGCAGCATCCTCGTGTTCCTGTTCTTCCTCTACCTAACCGCGATCGTCCTGCTGATCGGCGCCGAGCTCAACGCAGTGATGGAGAAGCGCTACGACCCGGCGACGGTCAAGGACATCCAGCGCAAGCAGGCTGCCGGCGAAGCCGAGCCGGACGCGCTCCACACGGGCGAGGACGGGCCGCCCCCGGCCGAGCGCGAAGTTCAGGATCGTCGCCCGGCTCCCGTGCGCGGCGCCGCGCCGGCCTGGCATAGCGAGCGGGCCGCTGGCGGCCACGCAGCAGACGGATCGAGCAGCTGGGGCACGGTCGCCAAAGCCGGCGCGGCCACGGCCGGGGTGATCCTGCTCAGCCGGTTCATCCGCCGCTAGGGCGACTCGACAAGCAAATTCGTGTGTAGAAGCGCAGCACCAGTGTCCGGCTGTAACGAGAGCACCCATCTGCCGTGCTGCAATTCACCTGACCGCGCACTGGAACCGAGCCTGAGCATGTGTCGTGGCGCCACAACGACGCGCGACATGGTGGCTGTGGCCCTAGCGTTCGCAGCCAGACTACGTTGGGGGCCCTCACGCTCAGAGGATACCCGGCGCCGGTCGCTGGGATGGGAAAGAGAGCAGGGAGGCTGGGAGAGAGGGGGGAGCGGCCGATATGGATTCCCGCGGCGGGTGTGCTTCCCAGTTCGGGGTCAGTCGGTTGGGCTTTCAAGAGGAGGATGTGTTCGGAATGCGCCCCACCACGGGATTCCATATCGTCAACTGAGACTCATGCTAGATATGCGCCTCACCTTCGTCTACGTGCCCCGATAGATGCCGACGCCATGCTTCGGGATACAGGCGGCGCGGGGTTGCAGCGGCCGGCGCGATGTGTCCTGAAGTGTGCCCGTGGCGTGTGGATAGGAATGCTGCGCGCCGATAGGTGGTCGGTCATGATAGCGACATCGGTCGGGGCGGATGAGCAGATCATCTCGGGTCCGCTGAGAGTACCCTCACCCACCCCAACGATTCGGAAGCATGCACCCAAGCCATCCTCGAGTGCGAGATGGTTTGCCAGGCTGATGGACTTTTGCGACCTCGCCTGGAGAGGGCGCCGCCCTCGCATCCGTCCCGGCCGCCTTTCAAGCCACCCGGCAACGGCCGCAGCAAATCAAACTAGCGCCCAGGTGACATCGACGGTCACCGAGAATTCGCTCTCTTCGGGGTCGATCGGCACCGGCGAGGGAGCCTCGACGGCCATCATCAGCTTCGCGCTCCGCTCGAAGTGCTCGACCGGAACCGGCTCGTAGGTCGTTTCCCGGATCGAGATGACCTGACCGAGGTTGACGCCGGCCAGCCGGGCCAGTTCGGCGGCCTTGTGGCGGGCGTTCTCGAAGGCCAGCTCGCGCGCGCGGTCGGTATGTGGGGTGGGATCCTCGACGCTGAAAGTCACGCCGTTGATCTCGTTCGCGCCGGCGTTCACGGCGATGGCCAGCACCTCGCCGGTGCGGTCGATCTCGCGCACGGTGATCGAGAGCGCGTGAGCGATCCGGTAGCCGCGGTCCACCCTGCGCCCATCGACGTAGTCGGAGACGGAGCTAACGGAGTAGCGACCCAGCGTGATGTCATCGCGGGCGATGCCGGCGGCCGCGAGCGCCTCGAGCACCTGGTTGACGGCGCGGTTGGCGACCGACATGGCGCCCTCGGGCGTGCGCTCCTGATGGACCACGGACGCGCGAATGTGCCCGAGGTCCGGCGGGACCGCCACCTGGCCGCGGCCCGACACGTTCACGGTGCGCTCGTTCTCGTCCGCCATCGTCGCCCCCTCGCCGGATATGGCCGAAATGTTGCACGCTCACATCGTAGTACGGATCCCGTGACCCGATTCATCAAGCGGCGGAGCTCAGGGACACCCCTTTGCGCCAGCCGCTTGATGAAATCCCGGTCCCGCCGGGTGAATCCGAGGTGTTGAAACGCGTGAGGCGCCCAGGATCGAGGCGCCTCACGTCGGGCTACAGCGAGTTCGGTCGCCGGGATTAGTTGAGTTCCCAGACGACTTGCAGGGTCACGGTGAAGGTCGAGGCGCCCGGGTTGATCGGCACCGGGGACGCGGAGTCCTGAGCCTCGCCGGCGCCATCGCGCCCGACCGGGTACGGCGTGTACGAGTTCTCGGTGACCGAGACGATCTGGCCGAGCGAGCCGTTCGCCAGCCGCGCCAGATCCTCGGCCTTGAGGCGGGCATTCTCGAAGGCGGCCGCGCGGGCCTCATCGAGCGCCGCCGAGGGATCTTCGACCGAGAAGGTGACACTGTGGACTGCGTTCGCGCCAGCGTCGACCGCGGTCGAGAGCAGCGCGCCGGTCTGGTCGATGTCGCGCACGGTGACCGCGAGCTGGTGGCTGACCCGGAACCCGCGCAGGACGGCGGTTTCCTGGCGGTAGTCATACTCCGGCCAGATCGAGAACGCGCCGAGCGTGACGTCATCGCCAGCAACGCCGGCATCGAGCAATGCGGCGCGCACCGCCGCGACGAGCTCATTCGACTCTTCGAGCGCCACGTCCGGATCGTCGTTACTCACCTCGACGCCGACCACGAAGTGGCCGAGATCCGGCGGGACCGACGCTTCGCCGTGACCGGCGACGCTCACCGTGCGGCGCTCGCCCTCGTCGCTCTGCGCCGCCACTTCGGGCTCGCTGTCTTGCATCAGCAGCCCGACGAACACCCCTACCGCCATGACCAGCGCGAGAATCGCCGCGCTGCCCACAATCGACCGTCTGAGCATCGCTCCGGCCCTCCAGGTTCTATCTCTACGCCCTCGCATGCAGCGTTCCTAGCGCCGTGTCGGCGCGCGGGCCATGCGCGGCAGAATGATGAGCGCGGTGATGAGCAACGCCAGGATCATGACCAGGCTGAACTCGGCGATGCGCCAGAGCCGTCGGCCGGAGCCATCATCGTCGGAGCTCGCGGCTTCGTCGTCGAAGGCGAAGATCTCCGGAGCGGCGGCCTCGTCGTCATCGCCCACGGCAGTCGCGGCGGTCGTTCGGGCCGTGTCTCCGGGAGCCTCGTCCTCCAGCGGCTCGCTGCCATCCTCGGCGATGGCGATCTCTGCGGTGGGCACGTCCGGCGGCGGTTCCGAGTCGGCATCTCCGCCACTCTCCGCTTCGTCGGCCGCTCCCGCCGAGGACTCGCCTTCGTCCTCGGCTTCTTCCACCTTCTGGGACGGCGCAACGAACACCTGGGCGTCTTCGGACGCCGAAGCGTCGCTCTCCGGGACAGCCTCCTGGGGGCCGGCCGCGTCGCTCTCTGCCGGGGCCTCGAGCGCGGCATCATCAGCCGTCTCACGCTCCTCGACCAGCTGCGACTGGTCGGCCGGCAGGGAACTCGTATCGTTCGAGCTCGACGTGGGGTCGCGCAGGATCCCGTTGATCACGAGGTCAGCACTCAGCACGAAGACGAAGATCACAGCTGCGGCGGCGGTCGCCCAGCGGATCGCGCTCACATGGCGGATATACCAGGCATCGGTGGCGGTCATCGACACCGGCTCCGGCGCGCCGACCATCTCGGCGTCGAGATGGTAGCTGCGAGGCGCGGCGACCGGCTCCAGGCCGCGCAACTCACCGACGATGACCCGCATCTCGGCGTAGGCGCGCTGGACCTCGGCATCGCTCGCCAGGAGCGCTTCGACGCGCTCCAACTCCCCGGCGTCGAGGCTCTCGCGGTCGTCGAGGTATGCGGAGAGCAGCGCGTCGAGCGGCAGATCGCCCCGCGCGTCACCCTCCCGGTTGTGTCCTCGCCCGTCGTTCACCGACGCCAGCCTCCAGCTTCGCTCGCGCGTGCATGCTGACGATGCCCGGCACGGTTCGGGTCCCGCCCCTGGCTCATCAACGCTGCCCTATAGACGCGCCAGGCCATCCAGAAGTTCCCGTCCACGCTCGTCCTCGTTCAGCAGCTCGCGCAGCCGGGCGCGGCCGCGGTGCAACCGCGACTTGACGGTCCCGACGGCCACGCCGGTCATTTCGGCAATCTCCTCATAGCTATAGCCTTCGATGTCGTAGAGCACGACGGCCAGGCGCTGGTCCTCGGCCAGTTTCCCCAGCGCCCGCTCCAGATGACGCCGCAGGGCGGCCCGCTCGGCCAGTTCGACCGGCGGGGCGGTCGGCGACTCCGGCTCCCAGTTGGAATCCTCATCGGCGAGCGCGGCGTCCAGCGAGCGCGCCGGGCGGCGCGCCTCGAAGCGCAGGACGTCGAGCGCCCGGTTGGTGGCGATGCGCAGCAGCCAGGTCTTGAAGCCGCGCCCCTCGTCGTTGCGGAAGGTGTCGAGGGCGTCGTAGGCGCGCAGGAAGGCGTCCTGGGTGACGTCGTCGGCCAGGTCGGGGCGCCGCATGTAGCGGATGGCGACGCTGTAGACGGCATCGCGGTAGCGGTCGACCAGGATGTTGTAGGCGTCGAGGTCGCCCTCGCGGGCACGCTCGATCAGGTTCCCATCACTATCCTGATCGCTGGGCAGGCGGCGGCGCTGGTCGCGAAACCGCTGCAGTACGAAGAACACCCGTGAACTCTACCCTCGTCGGCGCAGGCCCGGCACTCTCACTGTCGAGCACATCTCATCGATTATAGGGGTTGCCGCATCGCCGGCCTTCCAGGCGTCACGTTCGACCCCGACGGCCGGGCAGTTGGTCGCGCCATCGGGTACCACCCTGGGTGACGTCCCGATGGGGGTCGGTGCGATTTCCTGGTCACGATCATCTGAATTAGACGCATGGCGGGCGGAGACGAGCTCCGCCCCTACGCATTCGTTCGGTTACGGGCATCGCTGAGCGGTGCATGTCGGCGCCCGGTGTCTCCCTGGTAGCATGGCTGCTGCCTGTGCCGGGAGACGGCGCGGGAACACTTGCAGGGATCGGGCGCGCCAGACGGACCGGCGGCGCGGGATACGGAACGGGAGTCGCGATGAGCGACATCGTCAGGCTGCTGAATCAACTGCTGGAGGCGGCGCTCGACGACCCGACGCTCGCCGCGAAGCTGCCGCTGCGGGTCGACACGGTCGAACTGACGCCCGATGGCGGCCGGGTCGCCGGCGAGCTGGCGCATTCCCAGGCACGTGGCCGGCTGGCGCTGGACGTTCAGGTGCGCGCGCAGGGGGCCGGCGCCTACGCGGTGGAGATGGCGGCGCGGGAGATCCCCGAGCAGCTCGGCGCGGCACTGGAGGCGTTTCGCGAGGTGCTGGCGAGCGCGCAGGCCGAGCTGCGGCTGCAGTTCGATGACGCAGGGCTGGAGCGGTGAGCGGCGCGGGCGGGGGCGGCCCGCTGCTGGGACTGCTGAGCGCCGCGGCCAGCACCTACGCCCGCGCGCAGTTCGGGCGCGCGCCGGTGAGCTTCGGCTGGGCCACGGTGGCGGTCGAGCGGGTGCGGGTGGAGCCGGACGCGATCGTCGCCGAGCTGCGGGCGCGCGGGCCGATGAACATCTCCGCCCGGGCACGGGCCGTCGTCACCGTCGAGTCGATCGGGGCCGAGGAAGCGGTATTGCGGCTGGCCATCGCCGCCGACCATCGCACGATCGGACAGGTACTGGAAAGCTTCGTCCCCATGCTGGCTCCCCGCATCGAGGCTATGGTGCGCGCGCGAGGCATCGCCGGGGTGACGATCGATGGCGAGCGGATCACGATCAGCTACCGCCCGCTGATCGCCTCGCTGCTGGATAACGCTGCATAAGCAAGCATGCCTGGCAGTCATACCCGAGTCCCGGCAGGGAGTCAGGACCGTGGTACCTGGGCGCGAGACCTTTCGTGACTTTTGGTAGATCGTCTCGCGCGCGTCCGGCTCCTAGAATCAAGATACGACTGGCCCAGGCAGCGTAGCACTTTGATCTGCGGGGTCGCGTCTAAGCAGTCAATACAGTGATGAGGCGGTCCAACCATGCGTCGCGGTGTTTCAGTCTTGCTCGTCGATGACCACGTGCTCTTTCGCCAGGCACTGCGGCACCTGCTCGAGACCGAGCAGGACATTCGAGTTGTCGGCGAGGCCAGCGACGGCTCGCAGGTCGAGCAGCTGGTCGAGGAAGAACGTCCGGACGTGGTCGTCATGGACATCTCCATGCCGGCCATCGACGGCATCGTGGCCACCCAGATCCTGCGCGAGAAGTATCCCAGCCTCGGCATCATCGTGCTGACCATGTTCGCCGAAGACAGCCAGGTGATCCGCGCCATCCGCGCTGGCGCCGACGGCTACCTGCTCAAGAACATCGAGTCTGGCAAGGTGGTGGATGCGATCCGCGCGGTGGCGCGCGGCGAGTCGGTCGTGGATCCCGAGCTGGCCACCAAGGTGCTCAACGAGTTCCGGCGGCTCTCCGACGTCGACGGCTATAACAACATCGCCGGGCTGACCGAGCGCGAGATCTCGTTGCTCCAGCTCGTCGCCAACGGCCTGTCCAACAAGGAGATCGCCAGCGAGCTGGGCCTGGCCGAGAGCACGGTCAAGAACCGCCTGTCGATCCTCTTCCAGAAGCTCGACGTCAAGGACCGCACCCAGGCGGCGATCTACGCCATGACCCACGGGCTGGTGACCTCCGCTTCGATCTCCTGATAGCTCCGCGCGCGCAGCTCGGGGCAGAGTGGAAACCAGGAAACTCGATACAATTCGAGCCACTGGTTGCTGAAGTCTGGCCCGAAAGTGAGCGCAGCTGTGCCCGCCTCCAAGACCACTCAGCGCGCCTGGCGGCCGCGACGGGTCGCGATCATCGGCCTGGGCCGCTTCGGGCGTAGCGCCGCCTACACCCTCAATGAACTCGGCTACGAAGTCACCGCGGTCGACATTGACGAGCGCAGCGTCGACGAGGCGGCCCAGCATGTCGCGCTGGCCGCGCAGGGCGACGGCACTGACGAGGAGCTGTTGCGCTCTCTGCAAATCGACCAATCGGACGTCGGCATCGTCGCGCAGGGCTCGAACCTGGAAGCCAGCGTGATGGCGACCCTGCTGCTCAAGCGGCTGGAGGTGCCCTGGGTCGTCTCCAAGGCCAAGAGCGAACTGCACGGCGAGCTGCTGCGGCGCATCGGCGCCGACCGGGTCATCTTCCCCGAAGCCGACGCCGGGCGGCGGCTGGCTCACTCGCTGGCCGTGCGCCACATCAGCGACTACATCTCGCTCTCCAAGAACGCTGGCGTCGCCAAGCTGACCGCGCCGGCTCACTTCGTCGGCAAGTCCCTGCTGGAACTCGACCTGGAGCAGCACTACAACCTCAACCTGCTGCTGATCAAGCGCGGCCAGAAGATCATCACCGTGCCCAACTATCGCGAGGTGATCGAGGAGGGCGACGAGCTGCTGCTGGTCGGCCCTGACGAGGATATGGCGCACTTCACCGAGCGCGACGCTCCGTTCCTGGCGACCACGACCGCCGCTTTGGACTCGCGCTAAGCAGCCACGCCCAGCCTCAGGCGCTCGCATCGGGATACTGCGGAGCCGCGGGGCGCCGAAGCTGGCTGCCGCAAGCTGCCTCACCGCGCGCGCCCCAACGACATCGAGCGCAGCCGGCAAGCCTGCGTTGACACCCCAGGCACCTGAGGCTAGAAAGCCGGAGGAAAAGCCAAACGAAGGCGAACGCTTGAGAACGGGAAAGGGATATTTGTGTCGGACTCGCACAACGCACGCGGCGATCGGCGCGGCATCGACGGGGTACTGGAACAGCCGCAGTCGCGGCGGACCCTGGTACGGGGACTCGTCGGGGGCGCGATCGCATCGGCGGCCGCGCTGGTTCTGCCTGGCGCATCGAGGGCGCAACAGGCAGGCGAGGACGAGGGCCGCTCGCTGGCCCAGGCCGAAGAGGCGATCACCTTCTGCGTGAATCGCTACACCGGCCAGGTGCGCTACTC
>DATGQR010000069.1:0-8486 GCA_035304105.1 Thermomicrobiales bacterium
GTCCCCAGGCGCGCTCGTCGATGGCGCGCCCGTCAACCGACACCTGAAACCCGCCCAGCAGCCGGATCGCGAGGCGCGCGTCGTCTGGCAACGGATCGTGTGCCGGTTGGCGCTCGCCTCCGGCAGGCAGGGCGTCGTCCACGGGTATCAGCTTGTCCGATCTACCAGGCCCGCTGGAATTCAATGCATGTGGTGACGACGCTCAATCTAAATGCAGGCGCCGCCTCGCGCAAGATCGGGTGGCGTGGTGGAGCCGGTCGACTTGTGTCTGGTGACCGGGAGCTAGCCGCGGGCAGGCCGCGCGACGCGGCTGCGCGCGGTCATGCAACGCCTTACTCTCGGAAATCGAAGACGGCCTTGATGACGCCGCTGTTGCCCTTGGCGGTGACGGTGGCCAGGGCCTGGCGGTAGTCGTCGAGCTTGAAGCGGTGGGTGACGAGCGGGGCCAGGTCGACCTTGCGCTCGGCCATCAAGCGCAGGCCGAGGGCCATCGTCGAGATCTGCTCGCCCTGCCACTCCTCGATGCCGTAGGCGAAGGCGCCGCGGATGGTCAACTCGTTGAGCCAGACCGGGGTCCAGTCGATGCCGTCGAGCTTGCCGGCCAGGCCGATCAGCGACACCGTCCCGCCAGCGGCGGCGAAGCGGATGGCCTGCTCAAACGATGATGGCGAGCCGACGCAGTCGAAGACGACGTTCGCGCCGCCGACGATCAGATTGGGGCCGAGGACGGGCTTGAGGCTGCGCGCGCCGAAGGTCTCGACCAGCTTGTCTTCCAGCGCCTTGCCGCGCGTCTTGCCCAGCACGACGTCGGCGCCGAGCCGCTGGGCCTGCTCCGCCTGGAAGCCATAGCGGGCGATGGTGACGATGCGCGCCTTGCTGCCCAGCCCGCGCAGGGCGGCGATCGTGCAGAGCCCGATGACGCCGCCGCCGATGACCAGCACGGTGTCGTCGTCGCCCGGCATATTCTGGAGGACGGCGTGCAGGCTGACGGCGAATGGCTCGGCCAGCACCGCCTCCTCATCGCTCAATTCGTCCGGCACAGGCAGGACCTGTGAGGGGTGGGCGACGAACTCCTCGCTCCAGGAACCGCCGGTGTCGCGGCAGAAGCCGATCATCAGGCCCGGCGCGACATCGCCCAGGTCGTAGGCCGCGCAGTGGTTGACGGCCAGGCCGTCCGGGTTCTCCAGCCCGCGCTGCTCGTAGGAGAGCAGGGGATCGATGACGACCCGCTGGCCGACCTCGAAGCCCTCCGGTGTCTCCGGTCCCAGCTCACTGATGATGCCGACGTTCTCGTGGCCGAGGGTGAAGGGGAAGGAGGTGAAGACGGTCGTCGTGGTCGAGGCGTGCAGGGTGATCGTGCCGATGTCGCTGCCGCAGATGCCGCCATAGATGGTGCGCACGCGCAGCCACTCGGGGGTTGGCAGCGCTGGCGGCTCGACGTCGCGATAGCGCAGGCAGGCTAGCGGCCCCCAGAAGGCATCGCCACGCAGCCGGGCCACGCCCTTGCTGAGGGCGTAGCGCGGGATCGAGTCGGTCATCTGCAGTGCTTTCAATGGGACCTCCGGTCAGAGGTTGTGGTTTGTAGTTCGTAGTTTGTAGGAGGGCGGGGGAAGGGACGGTCTACGCCTGCTAACCGATCCCCTATTCACCACATACAATCTGCGAACTACAAACTACGAACTCGGTTCGGCGCGAAGCTCTTCGAGCTGCTCGACATGGTTAGCTTCGTGGACGGCCATGAAGTGGAGCCAGGCGCGGGCGCTCATCTTGCCGAACGCTGGGTGGTCGACCGCGCTTTCCAGGTCGGCGTCGGCGGGAATCGCGGCGAGCCAGGCGCTCGGATCGACCGCTTCAACCGCGGCGATGGCGGCTTCGCGGTCGAGCAAGCGCTGCTCGCCGGTGGCGAGTTGGGCTGCGGTCCAGCCGGGCGGGTCGACGCCGGCCATGTCTGCCGCGCGGTCGGCGAAGCGCGTCAGCACGCCGTTGCAGTGGGTGATCACTTCGCCGGCCGACCAGACTGGCCGCCCATCAGCGTCCGGCGCTTGCGCCTCGAACGCAGCGTCGGGCAGCGTCCTGGCCGCGTCGATCAGCGCGCGCCGCATCTGGCTGGCGTTCGCGCGCAGTTCGTCGAGCGTCTTGCCCTGCGAGGTCTCATCGAGGATCGGCTCGCCGCGCCACGGGCAGGCCTCGTTCGTCGCCTGCTCCTGCACCCGCTCGGCGATCTTCCCCAGCTCCGTCACCAGAGCGGTCACCGCCATTACGCGCCCCCTTTCCCGCCCTCAACCGGGCGTCCATGCCTCTACCGACGTCGTAACCGGCGCTCGTTCCTATCCTAATCCCTATTCCCCAAGACCAAGTCGTCAATCGTTGCAGCGCAGGATGTTGCCGGGCGGGTATTCGAAGTCCGACTGCTCGATCAGCGCAAAGCCCGGCTTGCGGCAGATCGCGTTGGACGCCGGGTTGTCGACCGCGGGGTAAGCGTGCATGTAGCGGTGCCTGCCTTCGGCGCGGGCCTGCTCGATGGCGAGCGTCGTGCCCTGCGTGGCGAGGCCCATGCCCTGGAACTCCGGCAGCACGCTCCAGCCGGTCTCCCAGACCGTCTGGTCCTCGGCTTGCCGTTCCCAGTAGCCGACCGATCCCGCCGATGTCTGCTCCGGCCCGCCGAGGTGCGCCGTCATCGCGGGGTCGCCCATCAAGCGTTCCAGCAGAGACAGATCGCCTTCAGCCCATGGCCGGATATCCACCACCAGGCTTCCTCTCCTCATGCTGCACAGTGATGAAGCGATCCGGCAACCGCTTTGCCAGTAGCTCGCCCGTTAGCGTCATCTGGAACTCTGTGAAGGGGTGGCCGCGCTGGCGGTCACCCGCATAACGAGTCAGCGGGATCCTGTAACCAGCTTGCCACGCACCTTTGTGTTTTGTGACTCAAGTTACACCGCCACAAACGTACACTGGCGATAGGATGACGAAGCTCAACCATGGAGATCGACGATGTCATCGGGTGCGATGTTTCTGGCCATACTGACGCTCTACGCCCTCGGTGGATTCCTTACCGGCTTGCTGGTCGGTCGCAGAGTCGCGCTCCTGTATCCGTTGGCAGGCCTGCTGTTCGTTCTCTACAGGATCGTCTTCGTTCCATCGGATTCTCCGGAGTATTACGCGCCTTTCGCCGCGCTGATTGGCTTCCTTGGCATCTTCCTGCCGGCTTTGCTGCTGACGTTAGGTGGGATTGCATTGAGCCGCCGGGTGTAACGAAGTGCTTCCTCACTCCAGCCGCTTGCCGTAGCGCTGGGCGGCGTAGTCGTAGAGGTACTGGCTGTACTCGGCGCCGTCCTGGAAGCCGCGCCAGCCCTCGCGGATCTCGGAGAGCTGGATCATGAAGGTGACGTCGCCGTTGCGGTAGTGGCCGTAGAGCGACCAGCGCTCCTGGCGCTCCAGCAGGGTGAAGTCGGAGACGAGCTCGCTGGCCTGCTTGAGGTCGTGGTAGGCGTGCTCCAGGTTGTCGACGACGAAGCCGAGGTGGTGCCAGCGCGAGGGCTTGCCGTCGGAGAGCGGCACGTCCTCGCCGGTGTCGAAGAGGAAGAGCGAGGTCGGGCCGGTGGTCAGCACGGTCATGTGCGGGTCGTGGCGCATCTCCTGCATCTTGAGCACGCCGGTGAAGAACTCGTAGGCCGCCTGGCGGTCGGCCACGACGATCGCCAGGTGGTCGAAGGCGATGTTGCGCCACGGTCCCGGGCTGGCCGAGATCGGCTCGATCGTCGTCTGCAGGGTGACGCTGCTGCCGTCGCCGTAGGCCTTCGCCACTTCGGTGGCGAACATGTCCGGGTAGACATCCTCGCCGCTCTCGGCGCGCAGGATCATCTTCTGCCCGTCGCGGATGTCCTCGGGGATGCCGTGGTGGATGGCGTCGTGGACGATGTCCCAGGGCTTGAGATCCCAGCTGTACTCGGCATCGGCGGTCTTGAAGCGGATCGTGATCCGTTCGTCGCTCATCTGGCGCTCGTCTCCCTCAGCTACCCTCATGTCTTGCGGCCGGCCATTGCCCGGCTCGGACTCGATTGTACGGCGGGGCGCCGTCTGCCTTCTCCCAGCGTCCGTGCCTTCTGCGGCGCGTTGACTGTGACGGCAGGCCGCTGCTACTATATCGACGGTCGATATATCGATGGTCGATATAGTGGGCGTGCCGACGAACGGGGTTGCGTGGTGACGGGTTCCGGCGCTGGATTGAGCCGCTTCGCCGACGCCGGGCTGCTGATCCTGATCAGCCTGGCCGAGGGACCCAAGCACGGCTACGCGATGATCGCCGACATCAAGGAGGTCGCCGGGGTCAAGCTCGGCCCGGGCACGCTCTATGCGGCGCTCTCACGGCTGGAGCAGCAGGGCCTGATCGAGCCGGTGGAATCGGACGACCGCCGGCGGCCGTATCAATTGACCTCGGCCGGCCGCGCGGAGTTGCGCGATCAGCTCGCCGGCATGGAGACACTGGCGTCGACTGGACTGCAGCGGATGGAGGCGGCTCGATGAAGGCCACCTGGATGCTCCGACTCTTCCCCAGAGCCTGGCGAGCGCGCTACGAAGAGGAGTTTCGCGCGCTCCTCGAAGCCCAACCGGCTTCGGCTGGCGACCTGCTCGACATCCTGATGGCGGCCGGCGACGCGCAGCTGCGCTACCGCCAGCTGCCGCCCGCCACCCAGCCGGTCGGCGGTTACAGCACGCCGGCCGAGATCGACCGCCGCCGCGCCGAGCGCCGGGTGCGCTGGCTGACGGCGCTCTACGCCAACGCGATCCTCTTCATCGTGACTAGCCTCGTGCTGCTCGGGATCAACGCGCTGACCACGCCCGACTACTGGTGGGCGCTCTTCCCGATCTGGGGTTGGAGCATGTTCCTGGTGCTGCACGCCGCGACGTTAGTGCGCGGCCACGGGCTGCTGGTCGCCCACCTGGTGCTGTTCGTGGCGCTCAACGAGGGTCTGGCCGGGATCGACTTCACCACCGACGGCGGGCCGTGGTTCCACTGGCCGCTGGCGGCCACCGCGATCCTGCTGCTCGCCCACGCGCTCTACAGCTTCAGCGTTACCGGGCCACTCGGGACGCACGCGATTCTCTACGGCCTGAGCCTGGTTCTGCTCGCGGCCACGGCCTGGGTGAATTCGGACGCGCTCTACGCCTTGATCCATGTGGGGCTGGGCTGGGGCGTCGTGCTGCTGGCGCACGCCCTGATGCGCTTCTACCGGCTCCCGCTGCTGTTCGCGCACCTGCTGGTCTACGTCGGGGTCGGCTCGCTGCTGATCGCGCAGGATCTGCTGGAGGATGAGGGTACGACCTGGTTCTACTACCCGCTGCTGGCCTGGGCCGTGATCCTGGCGGCGCACGCCGTCGCTGAGAGCGGCCTGATCCCGCTGTTCCGGCGCGACTGGGAGGCGGGCAAGCGCGAGTCGCTCTCCCGGCTGGCGGCGCTTGACGGGGCCGGCGTCGCGGATGAGCGCCTGCCGGTGATAGTCGCGCGTGCCCGGCAGCTGCGCCTGTTCTACCTGCACGCCTTCGTCTTCGCGGTCGCGGCGACTGCCGGCGTCGTGCTGAACCTGATGACGCTCTCGTCCGGGCCGTGGGTGCTCTGGCCGCTCTGGGGCTGGGGCATGCTGTTCGCCGCCCACGCCGGCTACACCTTCGCTCGCCGGAGCCTGCTTGGCGCGCACATCGCGTTGTATTTCCTGGTCAATGCCGGGCTGATTGCGATCGACGCCATCTACTCCGACGGGCTGTGGTTCTACTGGCCGCTCGGCGCCACCACGCTCCTGCTGCTCGTCCACATGGTCGCCAGCCGCGATACCCTCCACGCGGTCCGTGCCTGGCAGGATCGCCGCGTCGAGGCGCTGGTGAAATCCTCCACCGACGAAAGCGGCGGCGCCGACTTCCCGGTCGCCGGGTAGGGGCGGCAGACAGTCGTAGGGGTGGAGCTTGTCTCCACCCGCACCGGAGGCGCTCTCGATCAACGGCGCGCGTTTGCCCGGAGTTGCACCCGAACAACACGATGGTGGACGCGGGCGGCTTCGCCGCCGGGTGGAGACGAGCGCCGCCCCTACGGTCGCCTGGCGGGCGCATTTCCCGGCCAAGCCAAAAGGGGGCGTTACACCTCGCCCCAGACCTCCTGGGCGACCTCGACGCAGAGGCGGAGCTTGGCGATCTGGTCCTGCTCGGTGACGAGGTTGCCGTGGTAGGTGCTGGCGAAGCCGCACTGCGGGCTGAGGCAGAGGCGGTCCAGTGGGACGTACCTGGTGGCCTCCTCGATGCGGCGTAGCAGGTCGTCGCGGCTCTCCAGCTCGGGGAACTTGGAGGTCACCAGGCCGAGGACGACGGTCTTGTTCTCCGGCAGGAAGCGCAGCGGTTCGAAGCCACCGGCGCGGTCGCTGTCCCACTCCATGAAGTAGGCGTCGATGTTGATCTCGTTGAAGAGCACCTCTGCGACGGGCTCGTAGCCACCCTGGGCCATCCAGGCGCTCTGGAAATTGCCCCGGCAGGTGTGCATCGTGACGGTCATGCTCTCCGGGCGGCCAGCGAGCGCGGCGTTGATCGCGTCGCGGTAGGTCAGCAGGAGCTCGTCGGGGTCCTCGCCGCGGTCGGCGACGGTGGCGCGCAGTTTCTGGTCGCAGAGGTAGGCCATGATGACGTCGTCGAGCTGGAGATAGGTGCAGCCCCGCGCCGCCAGGTCCATGATCTCAGCGTTGTAGGCTGCTGAGAGATCGGCCCAGAAGGCGTCCATGTCCGGGTAGACCGCTTCGCTGACGGCGGTGCGTCCGCCGCGGAAGTGGACGACGCTGGGCGAGGGGATGCAGACCTTCGGCGTGCGGCTGGTGACTGACTTCAGGTAGTCGAAGTCCGCGCCCATGATCGGCCCGGGGTGACGCACCTGCCCGACGACCTCCATGACCGGCGGCTTGAAGTCGCTGCCCTGGAAGCCGGGTGTCTCGACCTGGGCCATCTCCTCGATGCCCTCGAAGCCGAGCATGAAGTCGACGTGCCAGTAGGCGCGCCGATACTCGCCATCGGTGACGGCCTGCAGCCCGGCGTCCTCCTGCAGCTTCACGGCATGCTTGATCGCCTCGTCCTCGACCGCGCGCAGCTCCTCGCGCGTGATCTCGCCCCGCGCGTGGCGCTCCCTGGCCTCTAGCAATTCTGGCGGCCGCAACAGGCTCCCGACATGATCGGCGCGGTAGGGTGGGTTGACGCGTGCGGTCATCGGCGACTGTCCTTTCGCTCGTTTCTGGTTGTATTGGGGGCATGATAGAGGATGGCAGGGGTTGGCCCTCACCCCCCGCCCCTCTCCCAATGCCGGGCGAGGGGAGCTAAGACAGTTCGTAGGTCGTAGTTTGTAGGAAGATTGGTCAGGGCCGATCTTTCCCTGTGCCCAACACCCACTTCGTGGGTACCCGCCTCTTCCCCGTTCCCTACGAAGCGACGAAGGAGCGAAGCATGTCAAAACCCGGCTGGATGATCGATGAGCTGGCGCACGCCGGGGAGGAGCACCTGGATCTGGATTTCGTGGCCGGGTACGACCGCAAGTCGCAGACGGACCACAGCGGGGATCTGGAGATCTTGCTGGCGCGCGGGCTGGGACCGGAGAGCGTCGTGGTCGACCTGGGGGCCGGGACGGGGACGTTCGCGCTGGCGGTCGCGCCGCATTGCCGGCGGGTGGTGGCGGCCGACATCTCGCCGGCGATGCTGACCTACATGCGCCTGCAGGTCGAGCGGGCGGGGCTGGACAACGTCGATATCGTCCACGCCGGGCTGCTGAGCTACGAGCACGAGGGCGAGCCGCCGGGCTTCGTCTACTCGCGCAACACGCTCCATCACCTGCCCGATTTCTGGAAGGCGCTGGCCCTGCGGCGCATCGCAGAGCTGCTGGCGCCGGGCGGGGTGCTGCTGCTGCACGATCTGGTCTACTCGTTCGAGCCGGGCGAGACGAGCGAGGTCTTCGAGCGCTGGCTCGACGGGGTCGTCGACGATCCCGAGGTGGGCTACACCCGCGAGGACCTGGAGACGCACATTCGCGAAGAGTGCAGCACCTTCAGCTGGCTGCTGGAGCCGATCATCGAGCGCGCCGGGCTGCGGATCGAAGAGGTCAACCACCGCCCGTCGCGGACTTACTCGGCCTATATCTGCGTGAAGCCTTAGCCGACCGGCGGTTTCCGGCGTGGATGATTCCTCGCACCGCCATTCTGCCGGTGACCGGATACCGCAATATTACGTATTGAACGGCGACCCCGGTCTCCTTACAGTGGACACAGAGGAGCAACCGATGCATTGGAGGACGGAGGAACGCCGTGTCCGACTATTACGACCTGGGCAGCTACAGCCGACCGGTTTCCACGGCGTCAGAGCAGGCGCAGATCTGGTTCGACCGCGGGCTCAACTGGACCTTCGCATTCAACCATGAGGAGGCGATCACCTGCTACGAGCAATCCGTCGCGCATGACCCCGCCTGCGCG
>DATGQR010000070.1:0-12022 GCA_035304105.1 Thermomicrobiales bacterium
CGCGCGAGGGCCTGCTCGACGAAGCTCCGATGCAGCCTCACCATCCGCCGCTCGTCCTTGGGGTCCAGCCCCCAGTCCCACAGCTTCCCGGCGGGGCGCAGGGCGGCGTAGAGGTCCCAGAGGGGCAGGTCCGCGTAGTTGAGGTCGGGCATCAGCTCCCAGTAAGCGTCGGTGAAGGCGTCCATGGCTTCCGGGCCGAAGAACCAGAGGATCTCCAGGCGGCTGTTACCGAGGTCGGCCAATGGATCGCCCCAGGCGGCGTCCTCCCAATCGACGATCGCGGCCAGCTCGCCGTCGCGCCAGAGCAGGTTACCGGGCCAGAAGTCGCCGTGCAGGAGCCGAGGCTCATTCCCTTGCGTCGGCGGCCAGCGAGATTCCAGAGCCGCACGGATGTGGCTCTCGCTCAGGCGCTCGTCGAGCTGTGCCGGGCGCTCGGCCAGCAAGCGCGCCACGCGGTCCACCCGCCGGGGCAGGAAGGCGAAGTCGACGCCCGACCAGTCAACGCTGTGGATTCGCGCCAGGATCGCGGCCAGCTCGCGGGCGAAGCTGAGCGGGTCGGCCGGCGCCATCTCCGGCGCGCCCTCAATGAATTCGACCACCAGGTAGGGTGTCGGAAACAGCTCGCAACTGGTATCGAGGAATAGCGGTTCCGGCGCCGGCAGCCCGGCGGCATACACGCTTTCCAGCAGGCGGTACTCGTCGGCCGCGATGTTCGGGTTCGCCGCCAGATCGGCCAGTCCATGACGCCGCACCAGCGCCTTCTCGAGCGCGCCATCCGGCCGCGCGATCTCCAGCCCCGTCACCTCCGCCGAAACGCCGCCCTCCAGCCGCCAGGCACGCACCAGCCGGCTCCCCGGCGCAACCCGCGCCACGACCTGCTCAAATCGCCGCCGCTCATCCTCGTTCATGACCGAATCGTACCCGTGTCCAGCTCGCGCGGGGGAGACTGGAGGCGAACGACACCGTAGGCGGGAGCTTGTTTCCATCCGGTAACGATTTGCGTCCTTCGCGCCGGGTGGAGACAAGCTCCCCCTACGATTGCCATGTTCCCGATGTCCTATCAGGAAATCACCTCGCCCGGCGGGCTTCGCTACTCACGCGGCGAGTCGCAGGCGGCGACGACCTCGCCGTTCTCGATATCGGCCGCGCATTCCTCGGGGTAGACGTAGAGCACGAAGTTCGCCGTCACCGTCGGCGTTGCCAGCTCCAGCTCCCAGCAGCCGGCCGAGGGGAAGGTGAAGGACGCGACGCGGGAATCAGCGGCGAAGACCTCCGTTGGCGCTTCGAACCGCTCGCCGCTCTCGCCGTCGAGCCGCCTGGCGGCCGCCCTGAGTGAGGTGTCGACGTCCTCGCCATAGATGCCCAGCGGCTGCTCGCGATTCGCGATGAGCCAGCCGAAGAGATCGGCGCTGAGCCCGTCGGCATCGAGCCAACAGCCAACAATGCGCGAAGAAGCTCTCGCCGCGCGACTCGGGGCCGGTCAGCGGCGTCGCCGGGCAGGAGGCCGGCGCCTCGTAGGGGCGCGCGTCGTACCAGCGCCGGGCATAGATGACGTCCGGGCGCTGCTCGAACGGCAACACCTCGACGGTCAGCGTCAGCGACCTGTCCCCCGCGGTGCCGGTGATCTCCCAGCAGCCGGGTGCAGGGATGACGAACACTGTCGCTGCGCGCCGGCTGGCCCACCTCGGTCACGCCAACCGGATCCCAAACCCACGCCCTGACGATCTCCGCCTCCCGGCCATTCCACTACGTTTCTTATTCGGGCCACCCCGCCAGTGTGTGACAGTATCCGACAGCCGGGCGTTTCCTCACCATGCCGCGCGGGCGCGATGGTTACCCGGTCTGTATCCCGGCACGGCCCGCGGTCCATTGGCCGGTACAGGCTCGCCGGGCTAGCTTGGACATACAAGCTGTGGCGTCATGCCACCGGCAACGCGGGGAGAAGCGGGGACAATGGTCTGCGCTGCCATCTCACGCGCACGCATGAAGGGACACGCCTTTATGAGAGCACTATCGATCCGGACGCTCGTGGCCGGGGCGCTCGTCGCGCTGCTAATCCCGGCATTGAGCGCCTTCGCGCTGCGGCCCGCCGGGGCACAGGGCGAGTGCCAGCTCTTCGAGGAAACCGGCTTCGAGGTCTGCGGGGAGCTGCTGACCTTCTGGAACGAGACCGGCGGCCTGCCGATCTACGGCTACCCGCTCACCGCGGCCGCCGAGGAGCTGAACCCCGACACCGGCCAGGTTCACACCGTCCAGTACTTCGAGCGCGAGCGGTTGGAATTGCACCCCACCAACGAGCCCCCCTATAACGTGCTGCTCGGCCGGCTCGGCGTCCAGATCCTGGAGATGAACGGCCTCGATTGGACCACCTTCGAAAAGATGAGTCCCGATTCCGAGCACTACTTTGAGGAAACGGGCTTCGCGATCGCGCCGGAGTTCTGGGACTACTGGAGCAGCCACGGCCTCGAGTACGGCGACCCGGGCGTCAGCTTCCGCGAATCGCTGCTGCTCTTCGGCTACCCGATCTCGGCGCCGCAGACCGAGACCAACCCCGACGGCGACACCGTCCTGACGCAGTGGTTCGAGCGCGCGCGCTTCGAATACCACCCGGACAACGAGCCGCCGTTCGACGTGCTGCTGGGCCGGTTGGGAGCGGAATACCTCGCGCTGGTCGACGACGGTGACGGCGAGCCCGAGGGCGTGGCCGCCGAGCTGGTCGCCGATGTCCTGGCCGCGCCGCTCATGGTCACCGAAGCGCCGGACGACAGCGGGCGGCTCTACATCGTCGACCAGGTCGGCCAGATCTGGGTCCTGCTGCCCGACGGCTCGATGGCCGAGCAGCCTTTCCTGGACATCGGGGATCGCCTCGTGGATCTGAACCCGAACTATGACGAGCGCGGCCTGCTGGGGTTGGCCTTCCACCCGAACTATGCCGAGAACGGCCGCTTCTTCGTCTACTACAGCGCCCCGCTGCGCGAAGGCGC
The DNA here is from genome assembly GCA_035304105.1 of Thermomicrobiales bacterium. Classification (GTDB taxonomy): domain Bacteria; phylum Chloroflexota; class Chloroflexia; order Thermomicrobiales; family CFX8; genus JAUIIK01. Next base: position 2,985 of record DATGQR010000070.1, read on the forward strand.
GCCGGACGACTGGAACCACACCAACGTGCTCGCCGAATTCCACGTCTCCGACGACCCGCTGGTTGCCGACCCTAACTCCGAGCGTGAACTCCTGGCGCTCGACTGGCCGGCCGGCAACCACAACGGCGGCACCGTCGCCTTCGGCCCGCACGACGGTTACCTCTACCTGTCGCTGGGTGACGGCGGTGGCGGCAACGACGTCGGCACCGGCCACGTCGAGGACTGGTACGACGTCAACGAGGGCGGCAACGGCCAGGACATCGAGCAAAACCTGATGGGCACGATCATCCGGCTCGACGTCGACGCTGGCGAGCCCTACGGTATCCCAGCCGACAATCCCTTCGTCGAAGGTCCGGGGCTGGATGAGATCTACGCCTACGGCTTCCGCAACCCCTACCGCTTCGCGTTCGATCCGGGCGGCGACCACCGCCTGTTCGCCGGTGATGCCGGCCAGGAGCTGTGGGAAGAAGTGAGCGTCGTCGAGCTGGGCGGCAACTACGGCTGGAACGTCTACGAGGGCACGCACTGCTTCAGCACGGCCGATCCGGAGGTGTCCCTGGACGAGTGCCCGACCGTCGTGGGTGAGGACCACCCCGATGCCGGCGCGCCGCTGCGCATGCCGGTGCTCGAGTTCCTCAATGCCAAGCAGGAGGGCGGCCTGGGCCTGACCATCGTTGGCGGCCACGTCTACCGCGCTGGCGAGATCCCGGGTTTCGATGGGCGCTACATCTTCGGCGCCTGGAGCGCGGGCCGCGACGCGGCGAACGAGCGGCTGCCGGGCCGCGTCTTCATCGCCACCGAAGCGCCCGAGGGCCTCTGGGACTTCGAGGAGCTCGTCTTCAGCAACATGGAGGGCGGCAACCTGGGCCACTTCGTGCTCGGCTTCGGCCAGGACAATGCCGGCAACGTCTACGTCACCACGACCGACGTGGCCGGCCCCGCCGGCAACTCCGGCAGGGTCTACCGCATCGCCCCGGCCTCATAGGCCCTTCGGGTGAGAAACGCAGCGCCCCGGTCGCTTTGACCGGGGCGCTGTCCTCAATACGTTGTCATGTCGCCAGGGAAACGGCGATGCAGCAACCGCGTCGCGGTTGGTCGGCGCGATTCCTTCCTCACCCCTAATCGGGTGGACTCATCAGACCTGCGCCAGCGCCCCGTCCAGGTCTGCGATGATGTCCTCGGGGCGCTCGATGCCGACAGAGAGGCGCAGCAGACCGTCGGTGATGCTGGCGGCCAGGCGGCGCTCGCGGGGCACCGAGGCGTGCGTCATCGAGGCCGAGTGCTGGATGATCGTCGAGACATCGCCGAGCGAGACGGCCAGCGAGCAGAGCTTGACGTTGTTGACCAGCCGGCGGCCCTCCTCGACCCCGCCGACGTCGAAGGACAGCATCCCACCGTAGCCGGCCATCTGGCGGCGGGCCAGCTCGTGCTGCGGGTGGCTCGCCAGGCCCGGATAATGCACCGCCTCGACCTTCGGGTGGCCCTCCAGGAATTCGGCCACCGCCTGGGCATTGGCGTTGTGGCGCTCCATGCGCAGCGCCAGCGTGCGGATGCCCCGCAGCACCAGCCAGGCAGTCTGCGGAGCGATGACCCCGCCGAGGATCTTGTTGGTGTGCCAGCGGGCGCGCTCGACGATCTCCCGGGAGCCGACGATCGCTCCGGCTACCAGGTCGCCGTGGCCGCCAAGGTACTTGGTCGCGCTGTGAACGACGACGTCGACGCCCAGCTCCAGCGGCCGCTGGTTGAAGGGCGTGGCGAAGGTGTTGTCCATCACCGTCGTCAGGCCCCGCTCGCGAGCCAACGCGACGACCGCTTCGATGTCGACCAGCTTCATCGTCGGGTTGGCCGGCGACTCCAGATAGAGCACCTTCGTCTCCGGGCGGATTGCGGCGGCGTAGTTGGCCGGGTCGGTGGCGTCGACGAAATCAACCTCGACGCCGAGCGGGGCCAGCATGCTCTCCAGCAACGAGTACGTGGTGGCGTAGAGCGACTCCGGGGCGACGACGTGGTCGCCGCGGCCGAGCACGGTCATCAGTGCGGTCGTGACGGCCGCCATGCCGGACGCCAGCGCCAGGGCGTCATCGCCCTGCTCCAACTCGCGGAGCGCCTTCTCCAGCGCCGCCTGGGTCGGGTTGCCCATGCGGCCGTAGAAATAGCCCGGTTGCTCGCCCTCGTGGATCGCCGAGCCCTGCTCCGCATCCGGGAAGGTGAAGAGCGCCGAGTTGTAGACCGGCACCGAGAGCGAACCCAGGTAGGCTTCCGGGTCCTCGCCCGCATGCACGACCGTCGTGTAGATCCGATCCTCCGCCACTGATGATCTCCTTCTCGCGCCGCCCGGCGCCGATCAATGGGTACGACTTCCGCTCGTCGGAATCTCAGAGGTTGGCGATGTGCCGCTTGAACCAGTCGATCTGCTCCTCGTCGCGGCAGTAGCAGACGGCCGGGCCGTCGATGACGCCCTGCACCAGCCCGGCCTCGCGCAGCACTTTCAGATGCTGGGAGAGCGTCGACGGCGCAATCGGCAGCTCAGCGCCGATCGGCCCGCACTGGCACTCCCCGCGCTCCTTGAGGATCTGGAGGATGCGGTAACGCACCGGGTTGGCGACCGCTCGCAGCATCAACAGGAGCTGCTCGTCCTTGGTCGTAGGCAGATCGATGACTTTCATCCTTACACTCCTTTGGTTGCCGACATGGAACGCGGGCCGGCGACGGTCAGCGGGGCGCGCTCCGGCGGGCGCGCCAGCAGAGCCGCGAAAATGGCGACCGCCGAGAACGCGGCCACGACCCACAGAACGGTCGCGTAGCCGCCGAACCAACCGTAGAGCAAGCCCGCCCCCACGGGCGCGATGGCGCGCGCGAAGGTCATGCAGAAGGCGATCACGCCGTTGATGCTGCCGTAATGCGCTGGGCCATAGCCCTCGGCCACCAGCGCCGCCCGCGCCGGGGTAATCGCCCCGAAGCCAGCCCCGAACAGGATCACGAAGACGATCACGCCAGCGCGGCTCTGGTTCGCCAGCAGCAGGGCGACCGCCAGCGCCTGCATACCGAAGATCAGCGCGGTCACGTAGCGCCGGTCGATGACGTCGCCCAGCGGCGTGAGCACCACCCGCCCGGGCATCGCAAGCAGCCCGACGGCCCCGGCCGCGCCGGCCGCAAACGAGCGACTGTAGCCCTCGCTGATCAGGTAGGGAATCAGGTAGACGGTCACCGCCATCGTCCCCAGGTTGGCCAGGAAGAAGGCCGCCGCCAGCCACCAGAAACCTGGGTGCCGGAAGGCCTCCTCGCGGGTGAGGCTGCGCTCGGAGGTCATCATGGTCGCTTCGCCTGCCGCTCCCGGTCCACCGTCCGGCTCCAGGCCCATGTCCGCCGGGCTGTGGCGCAGCAGCAGGGCGTGGATCGGGACCGTCCCCAACGCCAGGATCGCGGCCAGGATCAGCAGCGCGTCGCGCCAGCCGAACTGCCCGACCAGCCAGCTCGCCAGCGGGATGTAGATCACGCTCGCCAGCCCGGCGATGACCGTCAGCACAGTCAGCGCCCGGCCGCGCAGCCGCCGGAACCAGTTGGCGACCATGTGGAAGGCCGGCTCGTAGAGCACCGCCGCCATCACCACGCCGATGCCGAGCCAGATCAGGTAGTAGACCAGCAGGCTGTCGGCCGTCGCCCAGCCGGCGACCAGCAGCGCGGCGGCGATCGAGCCGGCCGTCATCAGCGCGCGCGGGCCATGGCGGTCCAGCCAGCGGCCGACCGGGAGCGCGGCCACGGCCGAGACGAGCAGCGCCAGCGAGTAGCCCCCGGTCAGCTGGGCGACCGACCAGCCCAGCTCTTCCTGCATCGGCGTCAGGAAGACGGCGAAGCTGTAGAACAGCACGCCCCACGACGTGATCTGCCCTAGCGACACGGCGACCAGCATCATCCACCCGTAGTAGATGGGCCGTTGCCATGCTCGATTCGTCAGCATGCGCGCGTGCACCGATCCGCCGTGCCTCCCGAACCGTCTTGATCCACAAGAACCCAGTTCAACCTACACCGTAGGGCTGGAGCTTGTCTTCACCTTCACGCATCAAGCCAAGACGATCGAAGCCAGGAAATCGCGCCGATTCCTCTGTAGGGACACACCGCCTCGCTCAGGTGATGCGGTCCTCCACTCGCTACCGTCAGATCACTCCCCGCAGCAGGATCCGCCAGTCCCGTCGCCACCGGCGAGGACAGGCTGGGCGGCAATCAGCCGGAGGGGTGTCTCGACGGTACCGCAACAGGCTGCCTCGGCCGGGCCGCAGCAGGCAGCGTCGTCGGCCCCGAAGGTGACCGAGCAGACACCGGTCTCGGGCAGTTCCAGCTCGACCCTGCGGGCGCTCTCCCAGTCACCGCGCAGCGCGGCGACGACCGAGCGCACCTGCTCGTAGCCGGTCAACATCAGGAAGGTCGGCGCGCGGCCGTAGCTCTTCATCCCGACGATGTAGAAGTCCGCTTCCGGGTGAGCCAGCTCCACTGCGCCGTGCGGGCGCACCGTCCCGCAGGAGTGCACGTTGGGATCGATCAGCGGCGCCAGCGCGGTCGGGCTCTCGACGGCCGGGTCAAGCGACAGGCGCAGTTCGGAGAGCATCGTCAGGTCCGGCCGGAAGCCGGTCGTGGCAACGATCTCATCGAACGGCCCGATCCAGCGCGAGCAATCGGAGAGGCGGACGCCGTCACCCGTCGTCTCCAGCGCCTGGGTGCGGAAGCCGGTGATGAAATCGAGCTTGCCCGCCTCGACCAGCGCCTGGACTCGCGCGCCAAGCTCGCCGCGCGCCGCCAGGGCATCGTTCTCGCCACCGCCGAACATATCGCCCGGCTGGTCGCGGCGGATCGCCCAGCTGATCGTCGTCGACGGCTCCTCGTCGCGCAGCGCCAGCAGGTCGAGCAGGGCGTTGAAGGCCGAGTGGCCGCTGCCGACGACCAGCACCCGTCGCCCGGCGTAGCGCTCGCGCTGGCTGCCGAGAGCGTCCGGGATACCGTAGTAGATCCTGCCAGCCGCGGCGCGTTCGCCGACGGCCAGAATGCCGCTGGTGCCCAGCGGGTTGGGCTTCGTGTAGGTGCCAGATGCGTCGATGACCGCCCGGGCCATCAGGGTCTCCTCCGAACCGTCGGAGTGCTCGACCTGGAGCAGGAAGGGCGCCCGTTCGCGGCCGGGCGTCTTCATCTTGTCGAAGCCAGCCCGGGTAACGGCCACGACGCGGCTGTCGAAGCGGATCGACTCGCGGATGGCCGGCAGCGCGGCCAGCGGCTGGAGATATTGCTCGACGATCTCCCGGCCAGTCGGATAGTGATCCGGATCCGGCGCCGTCCAGCCACTTGCTTCGAGCAGCCGCCGGGCAACCTTGTCGATGTTGTACTGCCAGGGGGAGAAGACCTTGACGTGGCCCCAGGCGAGGATGCTCGCTCCGACACTCAGGCCGGCTTCGAGCACGACCACCGGCTCGCTGGCGGCCACCAGATGCGCGGCCGCCGCCAGCCCGACCGGCCCCGCGCCGATCACCGCCACGGGAAGCGCTGTCCTCTCAGATCCCGGCGTTGACATCCCGTTATGTGATGCGGACATCCTCGCCCATACCCTTCGTATTTTTACGAATTAGGCCGCCTGAAGAATCCTGCCCGCGGGCAGGTGTTCGCATTTTCACGAATAAGACCTCGTCCTGTCAAGTGCTCACCAGAGCGGCACGCTCATCGCGCGGCTTCCCCCGGCACGACACGAATGACGGCATACAGCATCGCACCGACCAGCGCACCCAGCACGGGACCAGCGATATACACCCACTGGCTGTCCCAGACTCCGGCGACCAGGGCGGGCGCGAGCGAGCGCGCCGGATTCATCGATGCCCCGGAGATCGGGCCTGCAAAGAGGGCCTCCAGCCCCACGGTGCCCCCGATGGCGATCGCGGCTGCTTGACCAACTGCGCGCATGTCTGTCGCGACAGCCATGATGACGAACATCAGGAACAGTGAGAGAACGAACTCGAGAACCAGCGCCTGACCGGCAGACTGCGCCGGGACCGTCGCTCCGAGACTGGCCGTTGTGTCAAACAATGCGCGCAGCACCAGGCTCGCAAGGACGGCGCCGGTCAACTGGGCGCCGATATACAACGGCACGAGGCGGGGCGGGAAGTGCCGGGTGATGGCAAACGCGAGCGTCACCGCGGGATTGATATGGGCTCCGGAGATATGGCCGATGGCGTAGATCATCGTCATGACGACCAGCCCGAATGTCAGCCCAATGCCAACGTGCCCGATCACTCCTCCCCGTTCAGCGTTGATCACAATCGCGCCAGTGCCGGCGAACACGAGGCCAAAGGTACCCAGGCCCTCAGCCAGCGCCAATCGGAGCTGCCCGCGAATCACTCGCTGCCTCCGTCCGGCAGGTCGATCGGGCAGGGCGTCGGCGTCGGATCGTAATCGCCGGGATCGCCCAACCAGTTCAGCAGCGAGGCAAGTTCAGAGACCGCGTCCCGATTCAGCCGGTAGTAAATCCAGCGGCGGTCTCCCGGGTGTGGATAGGTCACGACCAGGCCGGCGCGGCGCAACAGTCCAACATGGTGCGAGACGAGACTCTGCTTCAGGTTGAGCGCCTCCACGAGATGGCAAACACACTGGTCACGGCCGCGGAGGAGCTCCAGTATGGCGAGACGCGTCGGGTCCGCAAGCGCATGGAACACTCCGGCCACATCTTGTTGCCGTTCGACTGCCATTCCCCCTCCATCCCACCAATATATCAACGAGCGTTAATCTATCATGCCCTGAATTGCCAGCGCTCGAAAACCACTCAACACAATCGGGACATTCGATAGTTCCGCCAGCACGCGCACGAGCCCCGAGTGGCCCTGTGAATGCCGCCGCTAGTGGCTCTCGCCAGAGTGCCACTATGCCGTCAGGATAGGGCCGAAGTGTCGGTTGCCGGTATGGGAGGAAGAGATGTCGGTTTTCGAGCGCACCAAGCGCAACCGGGTGCTCCGCAAGCCCAAGCGGGGCAGCTACGAGCGCGCCGAGGTCTACGCCATCCTCGACGAGGCCCTCTACTGTCACGTCGCGTTCCAGATCGACGGCCAGCCATACATCATCCCAACGCTGCACGCTCGCGACGGCGATACCCTGCTGCTCCACGGCTCGTCGGCCAGCCGGATGCTGCGGCACGCCGGCAAGCACCCGATCTGTGTGGCCGTCACCCTGATTGACGGCATCGTCCTGGCGCGCTCGGCCTATAACCACTCGATTAACTACCGCTCGGCGGTCCTGTTCGGCCAGGGCGAGTACATCACCGATCCGGATCTAAAGCTCGACGCGCTCGCGCGCTTCACCGAGCGCCTGGTGCCTGGCCGCTGGGACGATGCCCGGCCACCGGACGCCCAGGAACTGAAGGCGACCGGCGTCATTCGCATGCCGATCGAGAGCGCCTCGGCCAAGATTCGCAGCGGTTCGGCGGTCGATGACGAGCGCGACCTGAACCTGCCGGTCTGGGCCGGCGTCATTCCGCTCCGGCAGGCCATCGAGCCGCCGATCCCCGACCCCGACGCCAGGCGAGAGGTACCGCTGCCCGACTACCTCCGGGAATGGGTCGAAGCGCGGCTGCGGGACTGACGATGCTTCGGGCACTCCCCGGCGTCGCCGCCCCGGCGGCTGTGGCATCCTGACGCCATCCCGCCCGGGAGCGCTGCGGAAGGCATAGCTGAAGGGCCGCGATGGAGCTACCGATCCACGTCGACCGCGCGAGCAGCCGCTCGCTGCAGGCGCAGATCGCCGGTCAGCTTGCGGCGATGATGCTCGATGGCCGCTTGCCGGCGGGCACGCGCCTGCCATCGACGCGCGCGTTGGCCCGCGACCTCGGCGTGTCGCGCAACGTCATGCTGGCCGCCTACGACGAGTTGTTCGCCGAGGGCTACATCGAGGGCCGCCGCGGCTCCGGCACGTTCGTAGTCCGCGACCTGCCGGTCCAGCCGCCGCGTCCTGGCCCGGCCGCAACCACGGCGCGGCGCTGGCTGGCGAAGGCCCCGCCGCCGGACGCCGGGCCCACGACGGACGGCGCCGCACTGATCGATTTTCGCCTGGGCCGGCCGTCGATCGAGCCGCTGCCGGAGCGCCTCTGGCGTGGGCTCTGGCGCGAGCTGGCCGCCGAGCCGCCATCTGGCGCCTACGGCCCGCCGGAGGGTTACCCAGAGCTACGCGAGGCGGTGGCTCGCTACCTGGCGCGCTCGCGCGGGCTCGTCTGCGACCCCGACTCGATCGTCATCACCTCTGGCTCGCTGCAGGCCCTCAACCTGATCGCCCAGGCCACGCTGCGCCCTGGCGATGTCGCCGCCTTCGAGGAGCCGGGCTACCCGGCGTCGCGGGCGGCGCTGCAGCTGCACGGCGCCTGCATCGCGCCGGTCCCGGTCGACGACGACGGCATGGATGTCGCCGCGCTCGAGCGGCTGGCGGAGCCTCCCCTGCTGGCCTACGTCACGCCTTCACACCAGTACCCGACCGGCGCGCGGATGCCGGTCGCGCGGCGCCTAGCGTTGCTCGACTGGGCGCGGCGCAACGACAGCCTGATCATCGAGGATGACTACGACAGCGAGCTGCGCTACGACGCCGCGCCGCTGCCGGCCCTGGCCAGTCTGGAGCAAGCTGCTCCGGACGGCGCGCCAACGCGTCACGTCGCCTACATCGGCACCTTCTCGAAGACGCTGACGCCCGTCCTACGCATCGGCTACGTCGTCGCGCCACCAGAGCTGCACGCCCGGCTTGTCACGCTCAAGCGCCTGACTGACTTTCAGACCGCCTGGCCGCTCCAGCGGATGCTGACCGCCTTCATCAACAACGACCGGCTGATGCGCCATGTCCGCCGGACTCGTCGGCGCTACGCCGAGAAGCGCGCGCTGCTGGGCCAGATCTTTGCGCCGCTGGGCGATGTCGCCGCCCTCCGGGGGCTGGACGCCGGCCTGCACGCCTATCTCGAATTCAGCGGGTCCCTGGACTCCCGCGCCGTGCGCGCGGCGGCTCGCGAGCGCGGCGTGCTCGTCTCCACCATC
>DATGQR010000071.1:0-2394 GCA_035304105.1 Thermomicrobiales bacterium
CGCGTGACGCGCGGCGGGCCGTGGCAAGGGCTGGTCGGCGGAGCGGGCGCCCTCGATCGGGAAGTCGTCGCCCGCTATCGCGACCGCGTCCGGCTCTCGCGCTGCGCCGGCTGGCGCCTGATCGGCTGGGTCTGGGGCAGCGCCGAGATCTGGCTGGCGTTCTGGCTGCTCGGCCATCCGATCGGGGCGGCCGAGGCCATGGTGCTGGAGAGCCTGGGCCAGGCGGTGCGCAGCGTCGGCTTCGTGCTGCCCGGCGGCGTGGGCGCGCAGGAAGGCGGCATCGTCGCGGCCGGGACGCTGGTCGGCATCGGCGCGGAGCTCGCGCTCGCCGTCGCGCTGATCAAACGCGCCCGCGAGCTGGCCTACGGCGTTCCCGGCCTGATCGCCTGGTCGATCCTCGAACTGCCCGGCCGCCGCCCATGAAACCCTAGGGTTGGCCGTGGCAATGCGCGGCCCGGGCCTGTGGCTCGCCCGCAACATGACCGATCACGCGGGCTTATGAAACCGTCAATGCACCTTCCCCTCCCTTGGCATCCGCCTAAAGTGCGATCCTCGCGAATGGCGTATTGGCGAGTATCACAGGGAGACAGCTCCTGATGAATGCGCGCCTACTGCGGGTCGTGCTCGCCCAGCCTCGGGGCTTTTGCGCGGGTGTGGAGCGGGCCATCGAGATCGTCGAGCGTGCGCTGGAGCGCTTCGGCCCGCCCGTCTACGTCCGTCACGAGATCGTCCACAACAAGCACGTCGTGGAGACCCTGAAGAGCAAGGGCGCACGCTTCGTCGACGAGGTCGACGAAATCCCCGAAGGTGCGGTGGCCGTATTCAGCGCCCATGGCGTGGCCGAGGCGGTCGAGCTGGCCGCGAACGAGCGCGGGTTGCGCGTGATCGATGCGGCGTGCCCCCTCGTCACCAAAGTGCACAAGGAGGGCCAGCGCTACGCCGCGAACGGCTTCGACGTCGTGTTGATCGGCCACGCCGGTCATCCGGAAGTCGAGGGCACGATGGGTCGGATCAAGGGCCGGGTGCACCTGATCGGTAGCGTCGAGGACGTGGCGCGGATCGACCCCGGCGATCCGAGCAAACTGGCGTTCGTGACCCAGACCACGCTCAGCGTCGACGACACGCGCGACATCATCGCGGCGTTGCGCGCGCGCTTTCCGAACATCGTCGGGCCTGACACCCGCGACATCTGCTACGCCACGCAGAACCGCCAGACCGCCGTGCGCGCGCTCGCCCGCGTGGTGGATCTAATCCTGGTGGTCGGCGCCCAGAACAGCTCGAACTCCAACCGCCTGCGCGAGATCGGCGAGGCGGCGGGCACGCCCAGCTACCTGATCGAGAGCGCCGACAAGCTCGATCCCGCCTGGTTGGACGGGGTGCGGACCATCGGCATCACGGCCGGCGCCTCGGCCCCCGAGCTGCTGGTCCAGGACCTGATCCGCAAGCTCGGCGAGCGCTACGTCGTCTCGGTCGAGGTGCTTGCCGGCATCGAGGAGAACGTGCACTTTCGCCTGCCGCCGGAGCTGGCGGACCGTGCCGCACCGGCCGCGATCGATCGTCCCTCCCTGCAGTAGAACCCCTCGAGGCCTCATGGGTATTCCGCTTCGCCAGCAGATCCGCGTCGCCGCCTACATCCTCAAGCAGCGGCTCCTGGGGCGCGACAAATATCCTCTGGTGCTGATGCTGGAGCCGCTGTTCCGCTGCAATCTGGCCTGCGCCGGGTGCGGCAAGATCGATTACCCGACGCCCATCCTCAATCGCCGGCTGAGCGTACAGGAGTGTCTGGACGCGGCCGACGAGTGCGGCGCGCCGGTGGTCTCGATTCCGGGCGGTGAGCCCCTGATCCACAAGGAGATCGCCGAGATCGTCAACGGCCTGATCGCACGCCGGAAATTCGTCTACCTGTGCACCAACGCGCTGCTGGTCGAGAAGAAGATCGACCTGTTCGAGCCCAGTCCGTATCTGACCTTCTCGATCCACCTCGACGGGCTGCGCGAGCACCACGATCGCTCGGTGTGCCAGGAGGGCGTGTTCGACCGCGCCGTCGCCGCGATTCGCCTGCTGCGTCAGCGCGGCTTCCGGGTCAACGTGAACACCACGCTGTTCGACGGGGTCGCCCCCGAGGCCGTCGCCGACTTCTTCGACTACGTGACCGACGAGCTCGGCGTCGAAGGCATCACGGTGTCGCCCGGCTATGCCTACGAGCGCGCGCCCGACCAGACCCATTTCCTCAACCGGCGCAAGACCAAGGAGCTGTTCCGGGCGATCTTCCGACGCGGACAGAAGCGGCCGCGGCGTAGGGCCTGGCAGCTCAGCCACTCCTCGCTGTACCTCGACTTCCTCGCCGGCAATCAGCAGTACCGGTGCACGCCCTGGGGCAACCCGACGCGCAAC
>DATGQR010000072.1:0-4962 GCA_035304105.1 Thermomicrobiales bacterium
CGCCGCGCAGCCGCAGGCCGAGGAGGAAGTGGCTGAGGTCGAAGAGGTCGAGCAGGAAGAAGCTCCGCAGCGCGTGCCCACGCGCTCGATCGCGGAGCTGAAGGCGATGAGCGAGCAGGAGTTGCTCGAAACCGCCCTTTCGCTCGATATTGATCGCCTACAGCGGTTCCGCACGCCGGACGACCTGATTCTCGAGATCCAGAAGCGGCAGGCGGAGCGCAACGGTGAGCGCTTCGGCGTGGGGCTGCTCGAGATCATCGAAGATGGCTTCGGGTTCCTGCGCGGTGAGCGCTATCTCCCGAGCCCGGACGACATCTATGTGTCGCAGTCCCAAATCCGGCGTTTCGGTCTGCGCACCGGCGACATCGTCGCCGGTGTCATTCGCCCGCCCAAGGACAGCGAAAAGTATCACTCGCTGCTGCGCGTCGAGAGTGTCAACGGCGGCGACCCGGAAGAGACGCGCCGTCGCCCACGCTTCGACACGCTGACGCCGATCTTCCCGCACGAGCGCATTGATCTCGAAACCCAGCCGGACATCATCGCCACCCGCATCGTCGATATTGTCGCCCCGATTGGGCGCGGCCAGCGCGGCCTGATCGTCTCGCCGCCGAAGGCCGGCAAGACGATGCTGCTCAAGGCGATCGCCAACGGCATCACCGCCAATTACAACGACATTCACCTCATGGTCTGCTTGATCGGTGAGCGCCCGGAAGAGGTGACCGACATGCAGCGCTCGGTCGACGGCGAGGTAGTTTCCTCGACGTTCGACGAGCCCGTCGAAGACCACACCAAGGTCGCCGAAATGGTATTGGAACGCGCCAAGCGACTGGTTGAAGGCGGCCGCGACGTGGTGATCCTGCTCGACTCGATCACCCGGCTGGCGCGCGCTTACAACCTGGCCGTGCCGCCGAGCGGCCGCACGCTCTCCGGCGGTATCGACCCGGTTGCTCTCTATCCGCCCAAGCGCTTCTTCGGCGCGGCGCGCAACATCGAGGGCGGCGGCAGCCTGACGATCGTCGCCACCTGTCTGGTTGACACCGGTTCCCGCATGGACGACGTCATCTATGAGGAGTTCAAGGGCACCGGCAACATGGAGCTGCACCTCGACCGCAAGCTGGCCGAGCGCCGCATCTACCCGGCGATCGATATCCAGCGCTCTGGCACGCGCCGCGAGGACCTGCTGCTCGACAGCCAGGAGCTGCGTCAGGTCTACACCATGCGCCGCATGGTCTCGATGCTGGGCGGCACCGAAGGCACTGAGCTCGTCGTCGGGCGGATCGCCAAGACGCAGTCGAACGAAGAGTTCCTGGCCACGCTCACCAAGGATGTCTAGCTCGACGACCGCGCTTCCAGCAAACTGAAGTAGCGCGCGATCTCGTCGGTGGAGTACTCCGGCAGCGGAGTTCCGTCGCTCTGCACGACGCGCGCGCTACCTGGCTCTACGTCATGCAGCGTGCCAACTGCCGCCGCTTCGTAACCCTGATTGTGTAGCGTGTTGACGACGTTCGCTGCCGCGTCGCCGGGCACGACGGCGATCAGTGCCCCGCTCGCGATCAGGCCCAGAGGCTCCAGTTCCAGCGCGTCACAGATTGCCTGGGTCTCGGCAAGCACCGGGATCGCCTCGCCGTCCAGACGCACCTGATAGCCCGATATGCGAGCCACCTCGTGGAGGGCGGTGGCGATGCCGCCCTCGGTGGGGTCGTGCATACCGCGAATCTCCGCGCCGCTCGCTCGAATCGCCCTCGCCGCGCGCACCACGGAGATTCCCGGATCTCGAATCAGGTCCCGGGCACGGGCCAGTACATCCCCTGGGATGGAGCGCAGATCATCGGCGTGAGCTTCGCTGGCGAGAATCGAGGTTCCCTCGATGGCCGCGCCGTTGACGAGCAAGACGGCGTCACCCGGGCGGGACCGGCGCAAGTCGAGCAGGCTTTCGCGGTCAGTCTCGCCGATCATCATGCCGACCATCAACGGTCGGTCCAGCCCGACGGTCACCTCGGTGTGACCGCCGACCAGGGCGATGCCAAGGGCATCGCAGGCTGCCGAGAGGTCGTGGAACTGGGCTTCGACCATCGCGGCCGTGAAGCGTGCCTCGGGCAGGAGCGCCGTGACCAGCAGCCAGCGCGGCTCGGCTCCCATGCAGGCGATATCGTTCGCGTTGACGTTGACGAGATAGGCGCCGATATTCGGTGTCGGAAAGGTGATCGGGTCGCTCTTGACGACGATGACGCTCGAGCTGACTTCGATGGCCGCCGCGTCGGCCCCGACCTCCGGGCCGATCAAGACGCTCGGGTGGGGCCGGACGTAGCGCCGCAGCAGGCGACTCAGGAGCTCTCCCGGAAGCTTACCGGGCGCCAGAATCTCGTCCTCACTCATCCCCATCTCCCCCAAGGCACGACCTTCTGGATCGGCGTTCAGTACCTTTCGCCCCCATCGAGCGCTTCGTCGATCTGGCGGACGCGAAGCTCGGCGTTTTCGAGGATATCGGTGCAGCGGCGCGCGAGCTGGGCGGCGAGCTCGTACTTCTCGATCGCTTCGTCCAGCGCCAGGTCATCCGATTCGAGGGCTGAGACCAGCTCGTCGAATTGCCGGAGCAGCGTCTCAAACGACTCGTCTGCTCCCTGCTGCCCCGTCATGCTCGTTCCCTCCCCGACGGCCGCACGATGAGATCACCGTCGCTCATTACGATCCTCAACGCCTCTTCGCGGCTGGCCGCGGCCGCGCTACGCAGCCGGGTCTTGCCATCCACGGTCTCGACGGCGGCATAACCGCGCGCCAGGACTGCGCGCGGGTCCAGTACCTGTAGTTGTAGCACTCGTGACTCCAGGCGGTGCTCGGCCTGCTCGATGCACCGGCGCACGGCCGTCGCGCCACGGAGTTGCAGCATCTCGACGCTGCGCTGGTGTCGCTCGATCTCGCGCGTTGGGCTCAGGTGCTTGAGGCGGGCACAGCGCCGCTCGATCTCAACGCGGCGCTCGTCGAGGTAGCGCTCCATCCAGCCGCTCATCTCCTCGAAGCGCGCGTCGATTGCCGCCTTGACGTCGCGCCGGTCCGGCACGACCAGCTCGGCGGCCGCGCTCGGCGTCGGCGCCCGCAGGTCGGCCACGTAATCCGCGATGGTAGTGTCGGTCTCGTGCCCGACGGCGCTGATAACCGGGACTGGGGAGCGGAAGATCGCCCGCGCCAGGATCTCGCTGTTGAAGACGGCCAGCTCCTCGGGCGCGCCGCCCCCGCGCGCGATGATGATGACGTCGCACTCTTCGAGCTCCCAGAGTCTTTCCAGCGCCGACACGAGCGATTCCGGCGCGCCGGCGCCCTGGACCATGCTCGGTGACACGACTACTTCGACGGCCGGGAAGCGGCGCCGCAGGACGGTGAGGATGTCGTGGAGCACCGCCCCCTGTGGGGAGGTCACCAGACCGATGACCCGTGGTAATTCCGGTATCGGTCGCTTGCGACTGAGGTCGAACAGGCCCTCAGCTTCCAGCCGCTGGCGCAGCTCCTCGAACTGCAGCTGGAGCAACCCGACACCATCCCCGGAGATGAAATCGACATAAAGCTGGTACTGGCCCTGGTCGGCATAGATCGAGACGCGGCCGTGAGCGACGACCGAATCGCCGACCTTGGGGAGCTGGCCGATGTGGAAGCGGTTGCCCTTGAAGAGCACGGCCTTCAATTGCGAGCCCGCGCCGGACAGTGTGAAGTAACAGTGGCCGGCGCGCGACTCGAAGAAGCTCGTG
Organism: Thermomicrobiales bacterium; assembly: GCA_035304105.1. GTDB lineage: Bacteria > Chloroflexota > Chloroflexia > Thermomicrobiales > CFX8 > JAUIIK01. Next base: position 3,741 of record DATGQR010000072.1, read on the forward strand.
ATCTCGCCTCGGACCCAGACATCCGAGAGGATGGGGTCCGTCTCGAGCATGTCGGTCAGGTAGGCGGTGAGCTGATCGATATCGAGGACATACATCGAGCGAGCTAGTCGTCGAGCGCGAGGCGCACGAGCGGGCTTCCATACTCGACCGTCTGGCCGTTCTCGGCGACGATCTCGATGACTTTGCCACCGCGGTCGGCCACGATCTCGTTCATGATCTTCATCGCCTCGACGATGCCGATGACCTGGTCTTGCTCGATGACGTCGCCGGGCTGGACGAAGGGCGGCTCGCCGGGCGCAGGGGCGACGTAGAAGGTACCGATCATCGGCGAAGTGATCGTGTGGACGCTTGGTGAGGCCTCAGCCACGCTGTCATCGTGCGCCGCCGCGACGTTGCCGTCCGACTGGTTGGCACTCGCGACGCGAGGCGCGGCTTCGCGCCCGAACGACTTGATCGACAGGTGGAAGTCGCCGCGCGAAACCTCGAGACTCTTGAGGTTGCCCTTGCGCATCGTCTCGACGATCTCGGCAACCAGGGAGGGCAGGTCCGCCAGGTCGCTGGTGTGCTGTGCGGCGGTTTGCTCGGTTCGCAGTTCGTCTGGCCTGGAGACCATTAGTTGACGCGCTCCAAATACTCGCCCGTGCGCGTATCGACTTTGACGCGATCGCCTTGCGAGACGAAGAGCGGAACTTGAATCGTCAGTCCGGTTTCCAGCACGGCCGGCTTGCTGCCACCGGTGGCGGTGTCGCCGCGGAAGCCCGGATCGGTCTGGGTGACCTCGAGCTCGACGGCTGTGGGCAGCTCGATGTCGATGGCTTCGCCCTCATAGGTCAGCAGCTCGATAACCATGTCCGGCACGATGTAGTTGGTCGCCTCGCCGAGCGTCTCCGCGTCGAGCTGGAACTGCTCGAAGGTATCGACGTCCATGAAGTGATAGAACTGGTCGTCCGAGTACAGGAACTGAGCGCGCACCCGCTCCAGCCGAACGCTGTTGAATCGCGACCCGGCCTGGAAGGTCTGGGTGGTCGTGGCCCCGGTACGCAGGTTCTTGAGGACCAGGCGTACGATCGCACTGCCGCGGCCCTGCTTGTTGTGGTGAAACTCGTTGATGCGATACAGCTCGCCATCCATCTCGATGACCAGGCCGCGTCGCAGGCTGCCGGTATCAATCACGCAGTAACCGTCCCTTTCCCGGTTTCGATTGGCTTGGGCAGCTTGTGAG
>DATGQR010000073.1:0-27896 GCA_035304105.1 Thermomicrobiales bacterium
CCGCTCGGGAATTTTCAGCTCAGGAGATCAACAAGAAAAGAAGCGCGGGCCGGGGCGGCCCGGTCCGCGCTTCCCACGCGACTCACTCTGCAAGTGCCGCGCCATTGGTGTGTAGCTGCTTATGGCCCCGCATTGATGTTCTGGTTGAAGCGGAACAGATTCGTGGGATCGTAGAGCCGCTTGATGCCAGCCAGCCGGGCCAGAGTCTCCTGCGGATAAGCCTCCAGCAACCGCGAGGGGCCGTCGTCGGTGAGGAAGTTGACGTAGACGCCCTTGCTGTGGTGGCGCGTCTGCTGCCATGCCGCCTCGGTCCAGGCACGGTGGGGCGCAGGGTCCTCCTCCGGGTCGAGCCACACTGCGATGACGGCGGCCAGGTAACGCCGCTGGCGATGCGCGAAGGCGGTCGCGTCTGCTGGGACACGCGCCAGCGCGCCGCCGAGACCACGCAGATGGATGAGGCTATAGGGTGAGCTGGTGTTCTCGATGGCCGCGATATAGGTGTCCAGCGTCTCGTCGCTCAGCTCGTCGGCGAACATCGAGCGCATTGCGAACCCGTGGCGCATCTCCTGGTGCGCCGTGGACAGGTAGATATCGGGATACGGCATTGGCCGCAGCGTGTCGGCCACCGGCGTTGCCAGCGCCCGAAAGTTGTCGACGGCGCGCTGCCCGGCGTCGATATCGCCGGCCCAGGCGACGATGATCGACAGCACCGGCTTGCCAACCCATTCCTCAGGCACGAAGGGGGCTGGCGGGGCAAGGATGATGTTGCCGATCGTCGATAGCTCGTCGGGCGCGCTGGACGAGTACTCCAGATAGCCGCGCACCACGTCTCGCGTCGCCGGGAGCATCAGATCACCACCCAGGATCTGCCCCACCAGCGCCAGGCGGTAAGTGAACTCGGTGATGATCCCGAAGTTGCCTCCGCCCCCGCGAATCGCCCAGAAGAGATCCGGGTGCGACGTCGGGCTCGCCGTCACGATCTCGCCGCTGGCCGTGACGACCTCGGCCGACAGCAGGCTGTCGATCGTCAGACCGTACTTGCGCACCATGTAGCCGATGCCGCCGCCGGTCGTCAGACCGCCCAGCCCAACCGTCGCGGTGTCGCCGGTGGTCAGCGCGAGGCCATGCCGCTGGGCCGGGCCAGAGAGATCGCCCGACGTCGTGCCCGCTCCCACACGAGCGACACGCGTCTGCGGATCGATTTTGATCTGCTTCATGGCCGACAGGTCCACGACCAGCGCGCCGTCAACCATGCTCAGTCCCGCCAGGCTATGGCCGCCGCTGCGCACCGCCAACGGCAGGTCATTGTCGCGCGCGAAGTCGACGGCGGCGGCAACGTCGTAAGCGTTAGTCGCCGCGACGATCGCCTGCGGCATACGATCGAGCGTGACGTCCTGAACCTTGCGCGCCTCATCGTAGAAGAGGCTATCCGGCAAGATAAGCGCGCCCGCCAGGCGAGCGCGCAACGGCTCGAAAAACGACCCAGACTGCTCATCGTCGAGCGCCACCGGGGAAGCAACAGGCACGTATGTCATCGTTGACTCCTTGATCCTCCGCGTACAGGCGTTGTACGCACTCCGTGTTTTGATCCCCGCCCGCCCCATCGCGATCGGGGTGTGAGCCGTCCGCTACGGCGAGCGGGCCGGCCCGGTGATCGCCACGCCGAAGCGGGCGGCAAGAGCGATGAGTCGCTCGATGTGATGCCCGTCCGCGCTGTCCCGCTCGAGTTCCTCCAGCTCGCCCAGGCATGTCTCGAGTCCTGCCGGAGTGATCACGAGCAGCGCGCAGGCTGAGGATGTCTCCACGGTGAAGACGTGCTCATCGCCGCGTGGCAGGAGCAGCCCCGATCCGGCCGTGCATTCGTAGCGTTCGCCGCCAAGCACGAACGACAGCCGGCCGCAGAGGACGTAGACGTAGACATCCTCGCGGCTGTGGACGTGGCGGGGCGGGGCGGTGCCATGCCGCAGGCAGCCCTCGACGATCGCCACACGCCCGCCGGTTTCCTCTGCGGTGACCAGCACCTTCCAGGTGTTCTGTACTGGCGTCTGCGCGCTCATCGTTGCCCTCCACCTCAGCCTCGCCAGCGCGCCACGGGATTCGGCGCGGCCGGACTTCACGCCTTCATCTTGGCTGGGACTGGAGATTGCAAACAGCCACACGTCCCCTACACTTCTGCCGGACGGCCAACTGTGGGGGCAGCGTGGCCCGAGCGCGAGCCGTGCTCGTCGCACAACTGCACGCGGCCCGCCAGGCGGAATGGGGCGAGATCGGGAGTAAGCGGGAGGAAGCGCCGTGAATGAAGATAGCTCGACGAATTTCGGACGGCTGTTGCGGCGCTTGCGGGCAGCGGCCGGGCTGACACAAGCCGAGCTCGCCGAGCGAGCCGGCATTAGCGAGAAGGCTGTCGGCGCGCTGGAGAGCGGTCGGCGCCAGCGCCCGTACCCAAGCACCGTGCGCGCCCTGGCTGATGCTCTCGGCCTCACCGAACACGAGCGCGCCGAGCTCCTGGGGGCAGTGCCCTCGCGGGCCGGCGCGAGCCTCTCTCAATCTCCAGCGCGCATCCCAGCCGCCCCGTCTCCAATCATCGGCCGCAGCCGCGAGCTGGCCAACGTCGCTGATCTGCTCGCCGACTCTGGCACGCGCCTTATCACCATCACCGGGCCGGGCGGCGTGGGCAAGACGCGCCTGGCGCTGGAGGTCGCCTCGCGTGAGATGGAGCGCGGCGGCCGCCGCGTCGCATTCGTCCCGTTAGCGCCGCTCTCCGATCCCGTGCTGGTGCTGCCGGCGATCGCACAGGCGTTGGAGCTACCGGAGAATCCCGGCGGACCGCTGCCGGCGCGGCTCGGGACGCACCTGGCCGGCGAGCCATTGCTGCTAGTGCTGGACAATCTCGAGCACCTGCTCGAAGCAGCGGGCGATCTAGCCGCGCTTCTGGAAGCGGCGCCGAACCTCACCATCATCGCCACCAGCCGGGCGCCGCTCCGCATTCGCGCGGAGCATGAGGTTCCGCTCAAGCCGCTCGACCTGCCAGACATGACCGAGATCCCGGCGCTCGAGGACGTCGCCAACTCTCCCGCCGTCCAGCTCTTCATCGATCGCGCCCGGACCGTCGTGCCTGATTTCGAGCTGAACGCGTCCAACTTCACCGCCGTGGCCGCCATCTGCCGACGCCTCGACGGCCTGCCGCTGGCTCTGGAGCTGGTCGCGGCCCGCTTGCGCGCGCTCAGCCCGCTCGAACTGCTGGCCCGCCTTGAACACGCGCTGCCGGTCCTCGGCGGCGGAGCGCGCGACCTTCCCGAGCGCCAGCAGACGCTGGAGGCGGCTATCGAGTGGAGCTACAAGCTCCTTGATGGAGACGAGCAGGTCGCATTCCGGCGCCTGGCGCCGTTGACCGGCGGCTGGACGCTGGAAGCAGCCGAGATGGTCGCCGGCTGGGGCGACCTCGAGGAGCGCGAGATTGCCGATCTACTAGCAGGGTTGATTGAGCAATCGCTGGTCACGGCGCAGACCCAGACCGACGGCTCGACACGCTACGCAATGCTGGAGACTATCCGCCAGTACGCCCGCAAGCTCGCCGCCGATGCCGGGGAATTCGACCACCTGCGCGACCGCCACCTGGCCTGGTGCCTGCAATACGCCCAGCAGGCGATGCGTGAGCTACGCGGTCCGGACCAGCACCTCTGGCTGGACCGGCTGGAGCGCGAGCACGACAACATGCGCGCCGCGCTGCTCTGGGCCGGCGAGAAGCCGATGCACAAGAAGCACGAGCTGCGCCTGGCGACGGCGTTGTGGCGCTTCTGGGAGACGCGCGGCTACGTCACTGAGGGCAGGCGCTGGCTGGACCGGGCGTTGACTGACGCCGACCGGCTACCGGCGCGCATCCGGGCCGATGCACTGAATGCGGCCGGCAACCTGGCCCGCGACCATGGCGATCTCGAGCGCGCCGCCGAACTCCACGACGCCAGCCTGGAGCTGCGCCGCAAGGCGAAGGATGCTCCTGGCATCGCCCGCTCGCTGGTGAATCTCGGTAACGTCACGCTCGACCAGGGGAAGTACACCCACGCGCGCGTCCTCTACACCGAGGCGCTGGAGCGCTTCCGAGAATTGGACAATGAGTGGGACATCGCCAACGCGCTCAATAACCTGGGCATTGTCTGCGGCTATCTGGGTGAATACGACACGGCGAGCGAGCTGTTGGAAGAAGCGCTCGAACTACGGCGCAAGCTCGGCGAATCTGCATCGCTGGCCCGCACGCTGGACGCCCTCGGCGTCGTCGTGCGCCGGCAGGGCGAGCTCGACCGGGCCGAGGAGCTTCACGAGCAGAGCCTGGCGATCCGGAAGGAGATCGGCGAGCCACGCGGCATCGCCCTGGCAACGATGAATCTCGGTCAGGTGGCCCGGTATCGCGGCGATCTCGACCTGGCGCGCCGCTTGATTGAGGAGGCGCTGGAGATTCGCCGCGAGGTCGAAGACCGCTTCGGCATCGCCATCTGCCTGAACGCGCTGGCCGACATCGAGCGCCTGAGTGGCGACACCAAGGGCGCGCTGAAGCGATACCGCCAGGCAATGATGATGTTGCAGCAGATCGGCGTCAATGATGGGCTGGCGGACAGCCTGCTGGGCGTCAGCGCAATCGCTCTCGATCAAGGCGAAGCACTGCACGCCGCGCGGCTCCTCGCGGCGAGTGACAGCCTGCGGGAGTCGCTTTCACAGCGTATCGCTCCGATCGACCAGCAAGCATACGACGACCTCGTCGACGCGATACGGGAGCGCCTCGATGAAGGGCAATTCGAGCGAGAGCAGGCCGCGGGGCGCGCGATGACGGTTCAGGACATAGTGGCGTTGGCAGTGGCGATTGCCTGAGCGGCGTTCGGACTAGCCATACCCGATCCAACTCGCGCGCGAATACAGTCGCGAGGCGCGGTGAGGACTAGTAGCCTACTCAGCTCACCGCGAACGTTGCGCTTGCAATGACGGCGCCCCGCCCTGACAATCTAGGGCATCACCATCAACGCCGCGCCCGCCGCCCCTCCCAGGGCGCGCTCGCCTGATGGTGCCGAGATCACGGTCCTGCCGGGGGACCATTGCGGTACGCTCGCCGGACGGAGCAGGGCCATGTCGATGCGACGGAGGGCGCCGAAGCGCCGGCGATTGGCAGGCAGCTACTCGCGGGCCTTACTCGTCGCCATGGTTGCACTCTGGCTCATCGGCGGCACAACACACGCCGGGGCCAGTACCGCACAGACCGGCCAGAGTCCGGAGCAGCGGCTGGCGGAGCGCTACGCGCCGGTCGTGTACCTCCGGCAGATCAACAGCAACATCTGTGACACCGAGAACGAAGGCTTCGACCCGGTTCCGGTCGATTTTGTGCTGGGCCGTGATGAAATCCCGCTGAAGACATCGTTGAATGGCCGGACAAGCGGCCAGCGCTCGGTTCTCAGCGAGGCACCGCTGGCAGCCGACCTCTACGGCCACGAGCGACCGGACTACCTCGACTACCCCGGCTCTCCCGTCCAGCCAGGGTGCACCTACCGCCGCTACGCGGCATCACGGACCGCTGCGGAAGATATTCCGCGCGTCGCGTACGCCCACATCTATCTCCAACCGGAAACTGACGAGCTCGCGCTGCAGTACTGGATGTTCTACTACTTCAACGACTGGAACAACGATCACGAGGGCGACTGGGAGATGATCATGCTCTTCTTCGACGCCACGACCGTCGAGGAAGCGCTCGCGCAGGAACCGACGCGCGTCGTTTACGCCCAGCACGGCGGCGGCGAGCGCGCGGACTGGGACGCCGACAAGCTCTCAAAGGAGGACGGCCACCCGGTCGTCTACGTCGCTCGCGGCGCACACGCCAGCTTCTACGAGCAACACACCTATTTAGGCCTGGCCGAGAATGGCACGGGTTTTGGCTGCGAGACGACCAAGGGCGCTCACCGCCGCTTCCCGCTCCAGCCGATCGTCGTGCCCCACGAGCCATCGGGTCTGAATGACCCACATGCCTGGCTGGGTTTCACGGGACGCTGGGGTGAATTCAGGCGCTCAGAGTGGAACGGCCCCACCGGCCCCAACGACAAGACGTCGTGGAACCAGCCGGTAACCTGGGGCGATGGAGTGCGCGAGGCGAGTCTGATCGTGCCCGAGTTCGAGGGCTTCGGGCAGGCGCCGATCGACCTATTCTGCGGGATCGTGAGCGGCGGATCGACGCTCCTCGTCGCGATGACGCGCACGCCACTGCTGATTGCCGGGTACCTGGGTCTGGCACTCGTCGGGGTGAGTCTGGTCACGTCATATGTCAATCGAACCGTGCGCGACGCGTTCGGCTACTACTGCCGCCAACTAGGCACGATCGCTTTAATCGGTGCGGCGCTCGTTCCGGTGGGCTATCTGGTGGCCATGCTCCAGACGCTCCTCTTCCACGTCCCGCCGATCGAGCCGTTCCTCTCAATCATGGGGCGCTTTCCGGGCGTGCGGCTGTTTCTCCTGCTCATCCTGGGTAGCTTCGAGGCGGCGATTGCGATCCTTTTCACCGCGCCAGCGGTGATCTATGCCATGTCTGAGTTTCGCCAGGGACGCGTGCCGGGCGTCATCGAGGCCTACCGGCATGGCGCCTGGATGCTCCTGCCGATCCACCGCACGCGCCTGCGCGTAGTGCTCCGCGCGCTGCGGCGGGCGCTCACGATCGTCGGCATCCCGTCCGCAATCCTGTTGATCGTACGGTCGCACTTCGTGGCACAGGTGGTGATCCACGAAGACGTTGAGGGGGACGAGGCGATCAAGCAGAGCGCGGTCGCTGCGAACCGGAGCCTGTCGCGAACGGTCTTGACGCAGATCGTGCTGACTGTCCTCGTCTTCCTGGCCGGCCCGTTGATCGCGATCTTCCTGTTGCTGGCGATCCCCTCCCGGCCGCTCAATCTCCTCAACTTCGTCAGCAGCGTCGTCTTCGCCCTGGTCTACCCACTCGGTATCGTCGGCATGACGCTGCTGTTCTACGAGCTGCGGGACGCTAGCGTGGGAAGGGCTCTAGCGCGCGAGTGAGCGACTGGAGCGCAGGCTACGGCTCGGCAAGGCCGAACCGAACGTATCGCTCGACCGAACGCCAGGCGGGGCTTGTAATTAGAATTGGATGGTACCCCCAGCGGGATTCGAACCCGCGATCTCCACCTTGAAAGGGTGGCGTCCTAGGCCGCTAGACCATGGGGGCGCGCAACGCCAAAGGCAAGCCTACGTGAGCGCCTGCGGGATGTCAATCAGCCGCGCTCATCAGCGCCCAGAGCAGCGCCAGCGCCGCCGTCACCGATGACAGCGCCACGGCTGGCTCGCCGGTGACCCAGCGTCGTAGCCGATTCACGAGCAGGCGTCCTTCGGGCACGAACGGCGTCACGAGCGCGGCGAGTGCCAGGTACACGATCACGACGACACCGACGCCTGGCGGTCCGAAGGTCCAATAAGCGCCCGGAAAGCTGCCGACGAACCGGGCCACTTCGAGGACCAGGCCGGTCGCCGCCCAAAGCGGCAAGCCTGCGAGGTCGCCGAGCAGCGGGACACCGCCAATTGATGCGGTGACCGCGGCCAATCCTGTAGCCGGCGCTATCAGGGGCGCCACGAGCACGTTCGCCGGGACGGTGCCCAGGCTGAAAGCCCCGAAGCGCAACGCGATCAACGGCGCCGTCGCCACCGCTGCCCCGGCCGGCGAGGCCAGGATGGCGGCGATCCTCTTGCCACGCCCTTCCATGCGTTGCACGCGGGTTCCCACGACGCCGAGCGCCAGCATCGACAGGAAGCTCAGTTGGAAGGAGAGCGTGCTGAGGACCTCCGGATTATGTAGACCCATTATACCACCTGCGAGGAAAAGAAGTGTGAACAGGTGGGATGGCCGGCCCAGCCCAATCGCCAGCAGCACCAGCGAGCCCATGATCGCCGCGCGGGCGATCGGCGGCTCCGTGCCAACAATCCAGACATAGAAAATGATCGCGGCCAACTGTGGCGGAATCCAGAGCCAGGGCCGCCCGACCAGCGCAACCAGAACGAACGCCACCACGCCGATGACCATGGCGACGTTCGAGCCACTGACCGCCGTGATGTGGGACAGGCCGCTGGCGCGCATCGCCTGGCGCTCGGCCTGGGTGAGGCCGCTGTCATCGCCGATCAGCAGCCCCAGCGCCAGGCTGCCGTGCGAGCCAGGCACGACCGCCAGGGTGTTGATCGTGGCGCGCTGCCGCAAATGTCGCCGCAGCTGCTCCAGCCGCCCGGACGCCGGCTCAACTTCGACGCGCTCCGCGATGATCAGCCCATCGACCACCAGCCGGTCCGCTTCCCCCACAATGACCCGGTCGCCGCGACCGGCGGACGCGGGCGCAGGCATGATCAGCGGCGCGGAGCGGCGGCCTCCGTCATCGTCAACCCAGGTGACCCGCACGAACTGCCCACCGGCGGTCAGGCGCGGGTCCGACTCAATCCGGGCATCTATCACAGCCGGCAACGGGCCGTCGGCAGCGCTCGCCGGGGCTTCGTGGTTCACTCCGGCGAAGGACCCAAGCGCAAATCCGGCCACCGACGCAATTGCCAGGGCTCGCGAAGAGCCGCTCGTCAACGCCGCCACCGCGACGAGGCAGAGAGCGATGATCGCGAGCGCGGCGGAATTGTCCCGTAAACCGGCGACGACACCAATCATGACTGCGGCGCCGAAGATCCCGGCCATTTAACGAGTGCCCGCCGTGATCATGCCCTCCAGTTCGGAAACCATGCGCTCGGAGATACCCGAAACGGCGGCGAGATCCCGCGGGCTCTTGAACGGGCCGTGTCGCTCGCGATACTCGATGACCCGGCCGGCCAACACCGGGCCGATCCCCGGCAAAGTTTCGAGTTCGGCGGCGCCGGCCGTGTTGATGTCCACCGGTCCGGCTTTCACCTCGATCTCGGCGCTCTCCGCGCCCACTCGCACCAGGTCACCGTCCGCGAGCTGGCGCGCCAGGTCTCCGCCGGCCGGCTGCTCCTCGACGAACCCGCCCGCGGCTGCGATCGCGTCGGCCTCGGTGCTGCCGGGCGGTAAGAGGTAGACGCCCGGCCGCTCGACGGCGCCGTCGACCTGCACGCGAATCTGCCCATCATCCCCGAGCGGAACGACCTGGATGACGACGGTGTCTTTCGGCGCCATTAGGAGATCGACGAGCCCCCAGACGGCCAGCACGATCAAGCATGCGACCGCTGTCGTCGTGAAGTACGGGACCAGTTTGGAAATAGCCCTCAAACGCCCAGGCACGTCCGCAAGGCCTTAGGTACACTGCAAGTTTCCGTTCGTCGTTCGTTATACTCGATGATTGCTGCCGCGTTGAAGCGGCCCGCTAGAGATTGATGGACCCCGATACCGCTCGGACGAATCGAGACTGTCGCTTGTCACTCGCGTATCTCACTCCGCTCTACGGCTCGATCGAGCTACCGACATTTGAAGAGCGCATTCAGGTTTCACCGGGCTTGAGCCTCGCGGCGCGGCCGGTGGCGATCGCCGCCCTGGCCGCGACGGCCGCCCGCCCGCTGCTCGTCATCACCGCCCGCCAGGACAGCGCTGACCGGCTGATCGCGGCGCTGAACTGCTTGCTGCCGCGCGAGCGAAAGCCGCTGGCCTGGCTCTCACCCGACCCACTGCCCTACGAGCAGCTGCCGCATGATCCGGACCTGTCAAGCCTGCGCGTCAGCATCCTCGACCAGCTCCTGCGCTCGGACGACGAGGCGCCCCCGGTCGTGGTCACGACGATCCGGGCGCTGCTGTCATACGTGCGCGCGCCGGAGTCGTTCCAACGCGATGTGATCGCGATCAAGGTCGGCGACCGGTTGGACGACCGCGACCTCCTGCGACGTCTGGTGACGGCCGGCTACAGCATCGAGCCAGTCGCCGACATCGCCGGGACGGCCAGCCGCCGGGGCGGGATCATTGATATCGCCCCGCCGGGCCGCTCGGACGGCGTGCGCATCGAGCTGTTCGGCGACGAGGTCGACAGCATCCGGAGCTACGACCCGGCAACCCAGCGCTCCAGCGAGCGGCTGGATGAGGTGCGCATCCTGCCGCCGATCGAATTCGACGTCGGCGCGGCCATGGACGCCAGCGAGCTGGCCAAGCGGCTGGATCTCGACCCGCTGCGCCCGGAAGTACGTGATGAGTGGGTCGAGCTTCTCGAGCGGCTGGAATCTGGAGCAACGCCCGACGCGATCGACCTGCTAGCCCCGGCCTTCGGCGCTAACCGCGCGACCCTGCTCGACTACATGCCGGCCAACGCCATCGTCGTCTCGGTCGAGCCGGAGGCGATCGCCATCGAAAGCGACCAGATCGAACTGCAGGCTGAAGAGGTGCGCACCGGCCTGCTCACCGCCGGCGAGATCCCGGAGGGGCTGCCGCGGCCATTCGCGACGCCCGACGAGATCCAGGAGCGGATCTCCCACCACGATCACTGGTTGCTCGGCAGCGCCGACCCAGACAGCCACGGTCGAGTCGTTCGCACGCGCGAATCATTTGTCGAGCCGCCGCTGTTCGGGGGCGACATCGAGGCCCTGGCTGCCGACATTAGGGGGCGGCTCGAGCTGGGCTGGCGAGTCGTCTTCGCCACCGACCAGACCGAGCGCGTGCGCGATCTGCTGGAGGAATTCGATCTCTTCCCGCGCGTCGCCCGTGCGGCGACCGGGCGCGGCTACGACCCGCCGCCACCCGGTGCGTTCGACATCTTGCACGTCCCGCTGGAGCAGGGCTTCGCGCTGCGCGATGCCCTGACGCTTGTGCTGACCGACCGCGAGCTGTTCGGCATTCGCAAGGCAGTGCGCCTGACGGCCCGCCAGCGACGACCGCGCCACCGGCCAGCACGCCAGTTCACCGAGGGCCAGTACGTCGTCCATGTCGAGCACGGCGTCGGTATCTTCCGCGGACTGGTCACGCTGGACCTCAGCGGCATCGAGCGCGAGTACCTGCAGGTCGATTACGCTGACGCCGACCGGCTCTACGTCCCGGTCGACCAGACCGACAGGCTCGCGCCCTACGAAGCGCCCGGCGGCGCACCGCGGATCACGCGGCTGTCGTCGGCCGAGTGGAGCCGCACCAAGTCGCGGGTGCGCCAGGCCGTCCAGGAGATGGCCACCGAGCTGCTGCAAATTTACGCCGCACGCGAGCTGGCCGGCGGTTACGCCTACCCGCCGGACACTTCGTGGGACGTCGAGCTGGCCGAGTCATTCCCCTACCAGGAGACGGCCGACCAGCTGCAGGCCATCGAGGATGTCCGGGCCGACCTGGAATCGCCGCGCTCGATGGATCGCCTGGTGTGTGGCGACGTCGGCTACGGCAAGACCGAGGTCGCCCTGCGGGCCGCCTTCAAGGCCGTCAACGCCGGCAAGCAGGTGGCGGTGCTGGTGCCGACGACGGTCCTCGCCCTGCAGCACTACGAGACGTTCCGTGAGCGCCTGGCAGCCTTCCCGGTGCGGATCGAGATGCTTTCCCGTCTGCGTACGCGCGCCGAACAGCGCCGTATCCTCGAGGATCTCGCCGAGGGCAAGGTCGACATCGTGATCGGCACCCACCGGCTAGTGCAGCGCGACGTGCAGTTCAAGGATCTCGGCCTCTTGATCGTCGACGAGGAGCAGCGCTTCGGCGTGCGCCACAAGGAGTACATCAAGAAGCAGCGCGCCACGATCGACGTGCTCACGATGACAGCCACGCCGATCCCACGCACCCTCTACATGGCGCTGACGGGCATCCGCGACCTCTCGCTCATCAGCACGCCGCCGATGGAGCGCGTGCCGATCCGCACCTTCGTGACGGCCAGCAACGAGACGTTGGTGCGCGAGGCGATCCTGCGCGAGATGGCGCGCGGCGGCCAGGTGTTCTTCCTGCACAACCGCGTCCAGAGCATCTACCGTGTCCGTGACTGGCTGGAAAAGCTGGTGCCGGAGGCGCGCATCGGCATCGGCCACGGGCAGATGGACGAGAGCGAGCTGGAGCAGGTCGTGCTGGCCTTCATGCAGCACGAGTACGACGTGCTGCTCTGCACGACGATCATCGAGTCCGGCGTCGACATCCCGAACGCCAACACGATCATCATCGACAACGCCCACACCCTGGGGCTGACCCAGCTCTACCAGCTGCGCGGCCGCGTCGGGCGCGGGAACGTGCGCGCCTACGCCTACCTGCTGTACCCGCCGCACACACCGCTCTCCAGCGAGGCGCGCCAGCGCCTGGCGGCTATCCAGGAGGCGACCGAGCTGGGCGCAGGTTTCCAGATTGCGATGCGCGACATGGAGATCCGCGGGGCCGGCAACATCCTGGGCGCCGAGCAGTCCGGTCACATCGCGGCTGTTGGCCTCGACCTCTACACCCGCATGCTGGCGCACGCCGTCGAGGAACTGCGCTCCGGGCGTCCGATCATCGAGCCAGAGGATGTCAACATCGACATCGCCATCGACAGCCGCATCCCGGAGAGCTATATCGAGGACGAGTCCACCCGCCTCTCGATGTACCACCGCATCTCTTCAGCCAGCTCACCCCGCGAACTGGGCGAGCTGCGCGCCGAGCTGACCGACCGCTTCGGGCCGCCACCACCGGAGGCCGAGCGCATCTTCGATCTGGTCCGGCTGCGCCACACCGCCCGCGAGCTGGGGATCACCAGCATCATCGAGCGCGACGGCACGATCTTCATCCGGCCAGTCGTCGGCGGGCGGCTGGATCAGAACCAGTTGCGCCAGCGCCTCGGCCGCGGCGTGCGGGTCACGCCCAATCAGGTGCGCATGATGCTGGATGACTTGAACGTCGACCGCTGGGAGGCGATTCAGGAAGTCCTGCGCGCGGTCGAGGCGGTTCGGACGGAAGTGCTGGCGGCTAGCTGACGTCGTCGAAGTCGTCCCAGAGGATGAGCCCCTCGTCGCTCTCGAACTCGTCGATGATCTGCTTCGCGCGCTCGGCCTGGTCTTCGCGCACCAGGATGTACTGCTCGTTGAGCAGATTGTGACCGAAGGCGTAGCCGGCGCCGCCTGAGTGGATGGCCGCGATGATGCCCTCGTCGCGCAAGAGATCGCGCCACATCATGGCGACCGTCTCGTTGGGCGCGGTCGCGATATGAACGCTGCGGACGTCACCAGACCGCATGCTCAGGACTCCTTGAGGTAGACGATCGTGACGCCCTCGCCGCCCTCGCGCTCCGGCGGTGTCTCGAAGCGCTCCACCAGCGGGTGGCGAGCCAGCACCTCGCGCACGGCCTCGCGCAGCGCCCCGGTGCCCTTGCCGTGAACGATGCGCACGAAGGGCATATGCGAGAGGTAGGCGTCATCCAGGTAGCTGTCGAGCATGACCTCGACCGTCCCAGCGCGCTGCCCACGCAGGTGAAGCTCGGGCTCGACACTGCGCGACGGCGCCGGCGGCCGGATCGAGCCGCGCTGCCGGCGCTCCGATCCGCTCGACTTCACCAGCTTCAGGTCCCGCACCGGCTGGGTCAGCTTGAACGCGCCCATCTGGATCTCGGCGTCGTAGCCGTCCTCGGAGAAGCCGATGATCTCGCCCTCGCCGCCGATGGCGAGCAGCTCGACGGTGTCGCCGACCTTGAGCCGCTGCTGGCGCGGCCGCTCGGGTTGGCGCTCGCGGGCCGTGCGGCGCACCTGCCGGGCGGCCTCTTGCAGCTCCTGCTGGGCGCGCTCGCGGGCGGCGCGCACCTCCTGCTGGGGCACCTGCTCGGGCATCCGGCGAATGTTGCGGATGTGCTCGCGCGCTTCCGCCAGCTCGGCCTCGATCGCGGCAAGCGCCTCACGCTCGGCCGCGGCGCGGCGCTGCTCGGCCTCTTCCAGGCGCTGCTCCGCCTCGCGCAGGCGCGCTTCCGCTTCAGCCAACGCCTGCTCCGCCTCGCGCCTTCGCTGGCGAATCTCGGTAATCAGCACGTCGGCATGCTCGGCCTCGGGGTCCATATACGAGCGGGCGCGCTCCAGGATCTTCTCGGGCATTCCCAGCCGCGCGGCGATCAGTAGCGCGTTCGAGCGGCCCGGCAGGCCGATCTCCAGCCGGTAGGTCGGCGAGAGCGTCTCGACGTCGAACTCCACGCTGGCGTTCTCGACCCCGGGCGTCGTGTAGGCGAAGGTCTTCAGTTCGGAGTAGTGCGTCGTCCCGATCGCCAGGCAGCCGATCTCGAGCAGTTCGGTGATGACCGCCCGCGCCAGCGCCGCGCCCTCTTCAGGGTCGGTGCCCGCGCCCAGCTCGTCCAGCAGCACCAGGCTCTGGCTGGTCGCGCCGTTCAGCGCGGCGATGACGCGCACGATGTGTGATGAGAAGGTCGAGAGCGACTGTTCGATCGACTGCTCATCGCCGATGTCGGCGTAGATCGCGTCGAAGATCGGCAGCTGGCTGCCCTCGTCGGCCGGGATGAACAGGCCCGACTGCGTCATCAGCGCCAGCAACCCGACTGTCTTGAGCGCCACCGTCTTGCCACCGGTATTCGGGCCGGTGATCACCAGCACGCGGTAGTCGCGACCGAGCACGATGTCCAGCGGCACGACCTGATCGGCCGGCAGCAGTGGGTGGCGGGCGCGGTTCAGAGCCAGCCGACGGCGCTCCGGATCGGTCGACTCGTCGATCTCCGGGCGAATTGCGCGCATCGCCGCCGCCAGGCGCGCCTTGGCCAGCGCCAGGTCGATCGCAGCCATGCCATCGAGCGTCGTGAGCAGCGCGTCTTCGCTATCCGCGACCCGGCGTGAGAGCAGGCGCAGGATGCGCTCGACCTCGTGCTGCTCGGCCGACTCCAGCTCGCGCACGCGGTTGTTCAGCTCGACCATCTCGGCCGGCTCGACAAAAAGCGTCTGGCCGCTGGCCGATGTGTCGTGGACCATGCCTGGGAGCTGTGCGCGGCGGTCGGCGCGCACGGGCACGACGAAGCGCCCGGCGCGCGTGGTCACGATCGGCTCCTGGAGGGCGTCGGCAAACTCGCTGCCCTGCGTGTAGCGACGAATGCGCTCGGCGGCGCGGGACTGGGCGGCGCGCAGCTGCCGGCGGATCGTCGCCAACTCGTCGCTGGCCGAGTCGAGCACCTCGCCGTGATCGCTGATCGAGCGCCGCAGGTCGGCTTCCAGCCCGGGCAGGTCAGCGACGTAGCTGATGAACTCGCTGAAGTGAGGAAAGTTCTCGGCGCGGTCTTCGATCCGCAAGAAAGAGCGCCGCAGGTTGCGGGCAGCGCTCACCGTGTCCAGCACTTCGAGCAGGTCCGACGGCGTGAGCATCGCGCCCAGGCCGGCGCGCTCGATATGATCGCGAATGTCTTTGACGCCGCCCACCGTCATATCGGGGCGGCGCTCCAGCAGCTCGACGGCTTCCGAGGTCACATCAAGCAAGTAGCGCACGATCTCGGGCCGGTGGGTTGGCCCCAGCTCGAAGGCACGCTCCATCGAGAGCGAGAACTGGCAGCGATCAGCGAGCTGATCCTGGATGCGTTCGAATTCGAGGACGTCGAGGATCGTGGTTGCCATGTTCGCCGGCTCCGCCGGCGCGCTGGCCGGCCCTCTATATGGTGCTGGCTTCGGTCAGGATTGGCGGCAGGCCACCCGGGAACCACGGCTGAATCGTCGAGGTCAGGATCGGCAAGAGGCGCAGGAAGAGCGGCGCGAGCGTCGATGTTTCCATCTGATCGCGAATCTCGCCCATCATGCCGCCCGTAGCCTCGCCGGACGCGGCGGCGGCCGCCTGGATAATCACGACCAGGATTGCCAGCGACATCGTAATCGCGACAAAGGCGATCCCGACCGAAATGGTCGCGCCGCCCAGATTGTCGAGTATAGCGAATCGACGCTTCATCGAGGTCGGATGGATCGTGCTGATGATCACCAGCGTGAAGAGCACGGTGATGCCGACAAAGAGCAAAACAAATGCGGCGAAGTATGCGGCGGACTCGCTGATCGCGCCGATCATGTCGATGATCAGGTTGCCGAAGCGCTCGTAGAACGTCGCCGAGATCACCGTCGCCAGGTAAACGGCGATCATCGTGCTGATCGTCCGGGCCACGCCAAAGAAGAACCCGCAGCCGGCGACGACGACGAACAGCGTGACGATGAGGACATCCATGAGGTTCATGCGGCCTGCGTTCTCCGTCTATGCGCCACCGCGCACCCGCTTTGCCGGGCTAACTCTGACAGGAGTGTATGGCCGCAGCCTGGCCGGAGATATAGCCAAAATGGACCGACATCCGGCCGCACAGCACGCGCTACTCCTAGTCAGCGTTAGTTCCAGCGTACGATTTGACACGAACAGATGTTCGATACTATACTCGCCATAAGACGCGGCGCGACTCCATGGGAATCCGCCGTCGAGGCCGCGCACGCGCATCGAGGAGAGGAAGAAATCGCATGAAAGCACTCACCCGCCGCCAGAAAGCCATTCTCGACTTCATCAGCGAGTTCTCCGAAAAGCACTCCTTCCCTCCAACGATCCGTGAGATCCAGGAGGGCCTGGAGATCTCCTCGACCAGCGTGGTCGACTACAACCTCAAGGTCCTCGAACAGCGCGGCGAGATTCGCCGCAACCGCAACATCTCGCGCGGCATCGAGCTGGTTGGCCGCGCTGCCAGCCCGCGTTCCAACCTGGTCCAGATCCCGATCATCGGACAGATCGCGGCCGGCGCGCCGATCCCTGTCCCGGGTGACCTGGGGCCGCAGGTTTACGATGAAACGGTCGAGATCAGCCCCGAGATGCTCGGCGCCTACCGCGACGACCTCTTCGCCCTGCGCGTCAAGGGCCATTCGATGGTCGACGCCCTGATCAATGACGGGGATGTCGTGATCTTGCGTCACCAGCAGATCGCCGAGAACGGCGAGACGGTCGCCGTCTGGCTGATCGACGAGGAAGAGACGACCCTCAAGCGCTTCTACCACGAAGGCGACCGGGTGCGCCTGCAGCCGGAGAACGTCACGATGGACCCGATCTACACGACGCCCGACAACGTCGAGATCCAGGGGAAGCTCGTGACGGTCATTCGCCCGCCGCGCTAAGCCGTTCAAGAACGAGAAAACAGAGCTAGCCGCAGCTGACCGGCCATCGGTGAGCGCTCGTCACGGTTACCCTTCGGCAGGCGTGACTCCGATCCGCTAGCATTTGCGGCATGAAGACGACCAGACGTCGGCGACCGGCCGATATCGTCATGCTGGGGACATTCGGGGTCTGGACGCGCGGCACGCTGCAGTCCAGAGCGCTGCCCTTCGCGCGCACCATCACCGCCTCAACAGGTCTCGACGTCGCCATCGTCACCACCCCATGGGACGTGCCCGACGCCGCTGGCGCGAGCGAAGAAGTCGACGGCGTTCGAATCTTCAACACCGTCAGCCATCGCCCCGCCAGCGCCCCGTTGGCGGCAGCCGAACAACTGCGTCTCGTCCGCGAGCTCAACCCAGGCATCATCCACGTCATGAAACCCAAAGGCTTCGGTGGCCTCGCCGCGGCCACGCGCCGCCTGCTGCCACGCGGGAGCCGGCTGGTGGTCGACGCCGACGATTGGGAGGGCGACGGCGGCTGGAACGACGCCGGGAGCTACGGTCTGCTCCCCCGGCGCCTCTTCGCGCGGCAGGAAACGGACCTGATCCGCCGCGCCGACGCCGTGACCGCCGCCAGCACACTGCTCGACGAGCGCGCCCGCCGCTTGAGGCGCCAGCGTTCCGAATCTGGCGTGAAATTCCTGCCAAATGGGCTTGACCGGGAATGGGCCCGCCGCCTGGGAGCGGCGACTCCGCAGCATGGTTCGACCACGCCACGAGTGCTGCTCTACTCGCGCTTCGCCGAGTTCTCGCTGGCTTGGCTGCAGGAGTTCGTCGCGGCGCTCGATCGGGGCGTGGATGAATCGCTGCGGCTCGAGTTCGTCGGCGACTTCGACCCCGCAGCGCTCGCCGAGATGGCGTTGGGCAACCTGACGTTGCACTCCCACGGCTACGTCGAGCGCGAGCGCATCCCCGAGATCCTGGCCGGCGCGACCGTCGCCGTCTTCCCCTACGAGGACACGCTGATCAACCGCGCCAAGCAGTCGGTCAAGCTGCTCGAGTTGATGGCCTCCGGGCGGCCGGTCGTCGCCACCGACGTGGGCGATG
Organism: Thermomicrobiales bacterium; assembly: GCA_035304105.1. Taxonomy (GTDB): domain Bacteria; phylum Chloroflexota; class Chloroflexia; order Thermomicrobiales; family CFX8; genus JAUIIK01. The sequence goes on from DATGQR010000073.1 coordinate 18,082, forward strand.
TCGCGCGCATCGCCGGCGATGCTGTGGTCATCTGCCCCACGACGGATCCGGCCGACTTTGCCCGGAGAGTGTTGTCACTGCTCGCCCACGACGAGCAACGCCAGGCGCTGAGCGCGCGCGCCAGAAAACGAGCGGCCGAGTACACCATCGATAGACTGGCACCGCGACTGCTCGACGTCTATCGCAATCTCGGACTCGCTGCCTGATGTCCGGCAAGCCCGCACGCACGACAATACTGCGCTGGATCCCGGCGCTGCTCTGGATGGCCGGCATTTTCTGGCTTTCCTCCCGCGAGGCGCTGCCGGCGCCGCCCGGCATGTCCCACGACATCGGAGCGGTCGCCGGCCATTTTCTTGCCTACTTCGTCCTGGCGCTGCTCCTGCTCTGGGCGTTCGACAGTCTGGACCTGTCACGCGGCCGGACACTGCTGCTTGCCGGGACGGTCGCCGCCCTCTACGGGCTGAGCGACGAGTTCCATCAGTCCTTCGTGCCGGGGCGCGACGCCTCGATCGAAGACGTCCTGGTCGATCTGGCCGGCATCAGCTGCGCGCTAGCTCTCTGGTCGATCCGGTGGCGGCGCGTCGAGGCGTCATGAGCGCCGGTCTCCTGCCGCCCTGGCGCGCGCCGGGGCTTGTCGCGTTGGCCGCCTTCGCCGTCTATCTAGCGCTCTGGCCGCATTTCAGCGCGCGCCTGGACCCGCTGACCGGCGACGAGCCGTTCTATGTGATGACGGCCATCAGCCTGATCGAGGATGGCGATCTCGACCAGTCGAACAACTACACGGCGGTGACGGTGTTCGGCGAGCAGGGTCCATACGTGCTCCACGCCTTCGACGAGCGCCTGAATCCGCCCGATCCCCTGCCGACGGACTGGCAAGGCTGGCCCGCGCCGCCCCGCTTGGTGGAGCCCCACGCCGCGACGGCCGAGCGCCCGGGCCTGTACTCGAAGCACGGCGTCGGCCTGCCAGTGCTGATCGCGGTCCCCTGGGCGCTGGCCGGCCGCTTCGGGGCGAACCTGGTTGTGATGGTAATGGCCGCGCTGGTCGCCGCGCAGATGTACCTGCTGGCCCGGGAGAGCGGCGCGCGTACCTGGCTTGCCGGCGCGATAGCATTGGGGCTTGCCATCGTCCTGCCGCTCGGGCCGTATGCGCTCCTGATCTTCCCAGAGATCCCGGCGGCGCTGCTGTTGATCTATGCCATCCGCCGCACCGCTGCCCCGGACAACCGGGAATGGCAGTGGCTCCTGGCCGGCTCCGCGGTCGGCTTCCTGCCCTGGCTGCACCAGCGCTTCGCCCCGACCGCCGCGCTGCTGGCCGCGCTGCTCTTCCTCAAGATCCTGCGCGACCGCGACGTCCTCGTGAACGCCGCGCTCTGCCTGCTGCCGATCGCCGTCGGCGGCGTGAGCCTGCTGATTTACAACCTGTACCTGTACGGCGCGCTGGTCCAGCCTAGCGAGGACCACGCCGGCTTCAACCGGCTCGTCGGCACGCTCAACGGCGGCTTCGGCCTGCTGCTCGACGCGCAGTGGGGCCTGCTGATCGCCGCGCCGGTCATGCTCCTGGCGCTGGCCGCCGTGCCGCGCTGGTACGAGGCCGTGCCGAAGCTGGCCGGCACAGCATTGCTCGTGGTCGCGCCCTACCTGGTGATCGTGGCCGCCTACAAGGTGTGGTGGGGCGAGTGGGGGCCGGCGGCGCGCTACCTTGTGCCGGTCGTGCCGCTGGCCGCCGGCCCTTTAGCCTGCTGGCTGGCGAGCGCGCGGCTCAGAAGCCGGCTGCTCGCCTACGCCCTGTGGCTGCCTGGCCTGCTCCAGACAGTGGTCGGGTACCAGGATCCCCAGCGCTTTTATCACCACCCCGACGGCCGCAACAACCTGATCGACCGGCTCGGCGAGGAACTCGGCCTCGACCTGCAGCGCCTGCTGGTCGCGTTTCAGCCCTATAGCATCGCGCCCCTGCCGGCCCGCTTCTGGATCTCCGTTGCCCTGGTCGCCTTGCTCGTCATCGCCACCCGTTGGATCAGCGGCGACGCCGTGCGCCGCCAGTGGAGCCGCCTGCTCGGGCTCTTCGGAACGGGCCTGCCGGCCGTCTAATCAGTCGTTCGTTGACCACCGAAAAGCAGGCATGCTAGATTCAATGACAGTACGTACAACGTCACGATGTCGCCTAAATTTCGGGGGATGCGACTCGGAAAACCTCATCGGGAAGGGGCCGGCGTGGATATTGGCCTTGCGCTGACGTATGTCACGAGAGATCCACAGTGGGTGAAGAAGGTAGTCATCGGCGGCGTGATCGTCCTTGTTTCCACGCTCTTCACGATCATCCTCGTCGGTCTGCTCGGCTGGTTCATCTTCGGAGGATATGTCGTCCGCACGGTCCGCAACGTCATCAACGGCGAACCCAACCCACTTCCCGAATGGGACGACATGGGCGGCGACCTGAGCCGCGGCCTGAAGGGCTTCGTCGGCCTGGTCGTCTGGCTCGCGCCGGTCTGGATCCTCTCGATCTGCGCCAATGTGTTCAGCTTCTCCGACAGTGATGGGGCCAACGCGTTCGCGACGATCCTGAATCTGTGCTTCGTTACGCCGCTGTCGCTCCTCCTGGGGACATTCGTGGTGCCCGTCATCGTCGGCCGCTTCGCGGAGACGGAGGAAATCGGCACGATGTTCCAGTTCAACGAAATCGTTGCCGACATTCGTGCCACGCCGCTCAGCGCATTCCTGCTCTATCTCGTGCTCTCGATCATCACCGGCCTCCTGGCGTACGTGGGTCTGATCGCCTGCCTGATCGGCGTAGTCTTCACAATCGCCTATGCGCAGTACGCCAACGCCCACGGCATCGGCCAGATCCGCCAGCGCACGCGCGAGGGACGCTACGGCCCCGCGACGCCCACCAGCCACCCGGCCTTCTAGACGACACCATCAAGCCATGCAATTGATGACCCGCGGTCACCGCCGCGGGTTATCATTGTTCGGCAATATTCGACGTTCGGTGTGGGCGAGATGCCGTGTTCGAACTGCTGACAGGGCTAGGGCTGGCGATGCCGGCCGGTCTCAATGCCTACATCCCGCTGCTGGCGGTCGCATTGGCCGACCGCTATTTCGGCCTGCTGCACCTCTCGGCGCCCTACGACATCATCTCGTCGCCCGCCGGCATCCTGACTATCTCGATTCTGCTCGTCATCGAGGTGCTGGCCGATAAGATCCCGCTGGTCGACCACGTCAACGACCTGATCAACTCGGTCATCCGGCCCTCAGCCGGCGCCGTCCTGGTGATGGCCAGCACCGGCACGGTCGACGAGATCAACCCGATCCTGGCGATGGTGCTGGGCCTGATCGTGGCTGGCAGCATCCACACAATCAAGGCGTCGATTCGCCCGACCGTGACCGCGACGACGGGCGGCATCGGCAATCCGCTGGTCAGTGCCGCTGAGGACGCGGTAGCCATTGGGCTCACCGTCATCGCCTTGCTGGCGCCGATCCTGGTCATCGGCGTCCTCGCGCTGCTCGGAGCGCTGCTGTTCCGCTTGATCAGGCGCCGTCGCCGGCGGCACCTGGCCGCCGGGCAGCCCTGAACTATGCCAGCGGAGTTGCGTCGATCCGACTAAAGGTTTATACTACGAGCAACGTCGATTTGCCCGCGACGAAGACAGGAACTTGGCGTGCAATTTAAGGATTATTACGAGGTTCTCGGCGTCTCGCGCGATGCCGATGCCGACGAGATCAAGAAGGCATACCGGAAGAAGGCGCGCAAATATCACCCGGACGTGTACACCGGGGCGGACGCCGAAGAAAAGTTCAAGGAAATCAACGAGGCGTACCAGGTCCTCTCCGACGAGGAGAAGCGCAAGCGCTACGATCGCTTCGGAGCGGACTGGGAGCGGTATCAGGCTGCTCCGGGCGCGGACGCGGCCGACTTCAGCGAGTGGTTCACCGGGACCAACGGCGGCGTGCACTTCGATTTCCACACGACCGGCGACGCAAGTGGCTTCTCGGACTTCTTCGACATGCTCTTCGGGACCGATGCCTTCGGCGGCCGGCGTGGGGCGCGCGGGAGCGTGCGCGCGCAGCCGATGCGCGGTGAAGACTACGAATATCCCATCTCGCTCACGCTAAGTGAGGCCTACAACGGCACCCAGCGCACTTTCGAGATCACGACCACGAATTCGGGGCGCGCGCCTGAGCGGCAGAAGATCGAGGTCACCATTCCCGCTGGCGTGCGCGAGGGTTCACGCGTGCGCGTAGCCGGCAAGGGCGGCCCCGGCCGCCATGGCGGGCCGCCCGGCGATGTCTACCTGAAGGTCAATCTGCGGCCGGACCCGGTCTTCACGCTGGACGGCACAACCTTGCGCGCCGAGGTCGACGTGCCGCTCTACACCGCCATCCTGGGCGGCGAGGTGCTGGTGCGGCTGCCTTCCGGCAAGCGCATCGCCGTGACCGTGCCGCCGGAGACGCAGAACGGCCGCTCGGTGCGCCTCAAGGGCCAGGGCTGGCCGGTGAAGCCGGGCAGCAGCACGCGCGGCGACCTGATCGTCAAGTTCCGCGTCGTCCTGCCCCAGGGGCTGAGCGAGCGAGAGCGCGAGCTGTTTGAGGAGCTTGCGGCGATCCGTGGCGGCCGCCCGGCCGGCGCCAGGGCGGCCGCCTAAGCGGCCCGCAGGTTCTTGCGTGCTAGAATCACCGGTTGGTCGCGAGCCGACCGGCTGACACGAACGCAACATGCGACGCAGAGAAGAGGCCGCATCATGGCGGTAACGATCATCCTCGGTGGCCAGTGGGGCGACGAGGGCAAGGGCAAGCTGGTCGATATTATGGCCGAGCGCGCCGATCTCGTAGTCCGGGCCAACGGCGGGGCGAACGCCGGCCACACCGTGGTCACCGATCAAGGCACCTTCAAGTTCCACCTCATCCCATCCGGCATCCTCAGGCCCGACTGCCTCTGCATCGTCGGCGCCGGCGTCGTCCTCGACCCCAGACTGCTGCTCCAGGAAATCAAGGGCCTGCACGAGCGCGGCATCGACACCAGCAACCTGCGGCTCTCGTCCCGCAGCCACGTCGTCATGCCCTACCACCCGATCCTCGACCGGCTTGAGGAGGAGGAGCGCGGCGAGGACAAGATCGGTACCACCCAGCGGGGCATGGGTCCGGCCTACGCCGACAAGGCCGCCCGGATCGGGCTGCGGCTGGCCGACATTGCCGACCCCGAGTATCTCTTCGAGCGCCTGAGCGTGGTCCTGGAGGAGAAGAACCGCCTGCTGACCTCGCGTTACGACCATCCGCCGCTTGACCTGAACGAGGTGGCCGAGGCCTACGCAGCCTACGGCGAGGAGCTGTCTCCCTACATCGCCGACACCGAGCTGATCGTCCAGGACTACGTCGAGAGCGGCCGGGAGGTGCTCATCGAGGGCGCCCAGGCGGTTATGCTGGACATCGACTACGGCAGCTATCCCTATGTGACGTCCTCGTCGCCGACGGCCGCTGGCGTCTGCCAGGGAGCTGGCATCGCTCCCACCCAGGTGGACAAGGTGATCGGCGTCTACAAGGCCTACACCACCCGCGTGGGCGAGGGCGCGTTCCCGACCGAGTTGCACGACGCCACCGGAGAGTTGCTGCGCCAGCGCGGCAACGAGTTCGGCACGACCACCGGCCGGCCGCGCCGCACCGGTTGGTTTGACGCTGTCCAGGCGCGCTACACGGCGCGGCTCAACGGCATCGCCGAGATCGCCCTGACCAAATTCGACGTGCTGGACGAGCTGGAATCGGTGCGTATCTGCACCGGCTACCGGCTCGACGGCCAGCCGATCAGCAGCCCACCGGCGCGCATTTCCGACTACGATCGCGTCGAGCCGGTCTTCGAAGAGTGGCCGGGCTGGGGCACGGACACCAGCCACGCGGAGTCGGTTGACGACCTGCCGCCCCGGGCGCGCCAGTTCGTCAACCGCATCGAAGAGCTGCTCGGCCTGCCCGTCACCTACGTCGGGGTTGGGCCTCATCGGAAGCAGATGGTGACGCGCGTCGCGCCCGCCGCCTGAGCACGGATAGGAGCAATGTTGGTGGAGCCCACGATCCTCGATGCCGTCGCGATTCAGGAGATCATCCCGCATCGCCACCCGTTCTTGCTGGTCGACCGCATCGTCGAGATGGAAGCCGGCCAGGGCGCGGTGGGGATCAAGCAGGTCTCGATGGGCGAGCCCTTTTTTCAGGGACATTTCCCGGATTATCCGGTGATGCCGGGCGTCCTGATCGTCGAGGCGCTGGCCCAGGTCGGCGCGGTCGCGCTGCTAGCCAGCGAGGAGCACGCGGGCAAGATCGCGCTCTTCGCGGGGATCGACAACGTGCGCTTCCGCCGGCAGGTCAAGCCCGGCGACACGCTGCGGCTGGAGACGCAAATCGGGAAGATGCGCCGCGGCATCGGCAAAGGCACCGGGCGGGCGACGGTCGACGGTGAGCTGGCCGCCGAAGGGGAGATGACCTTCGCGGTGGTGGATCGGGCGGCGCTCGGCTGAGCCGATGAGCGAGCGACGGCGCGTCATCGTCCTCAAACCCTGCTGCATCGGCGACGCGGTCATGGCGCTCCCGGCACTCCAGAGCTTGCGCGCTGCGCTCCCGGACGCTCACATCGAGGTCTGGTCCGGGCCCCACAGCCGCCCAGTCTTTGAGAGTCACCCGGCGGTCGACGCCGTCGAGCCGGTGCCGGATATCCCGAGGCCCTGGCACCTCCTATCGCTAGTTGCCCGGCTGCGCGCGGTGGCGGCAGACACGCTCCTCATCCTGGACCGCTCACGCCTGCTGGAACGCGCCGCGCAGCTCTCGGGCATCCCGTCGATCGCGGCGGTGACGCGAGGGCCGGCTGGAGATCGCCACGAATCCGACTGCTATCTGGACGCGCTCGGCCGGCTCGGCATCGCCGCGATGCCGCAGCTTCCCAGGCTGGAGCTGAATGAGACGCACCGCTGGCGCGCGAAGGAGCGCACTGCTGGTCTCAGTCGCCACTTCGTCGTCTTGCACCCCGGCGGCGCGGAGAACCCGGGCGCCCGGATGCACAGCAAGCGCTGGCCCGTCGAGCATTGGGTCGAGCTCGTGAACTGGCTGGTCGAACGGGACATTACCCCGCTCATGACAGGCTCCGCGGCGGAGCGCAGCTTAGGGCTTGAGATCGCCGCCCGTTCGCAGGCCGGTTTCGACGCCGCGCTACCCCTCGCCGGCGAGCTGGACTTGTTGGAAAGCGCCGCCGTCGCCGCCGAGGCGCTCGCCTACGTCGGCCCCGACACCGGCCTGAGCCATCTCGCGGCCGCCACCGGCGTCCCGGCGATCGTGATATTTGGCCCGACCAACCCCGCCCGCTACGCGCCCCGTGGCGAGCGCGTCACGGTCCTCGCTCCCCGGGCATCCTGGGGGATACCCGACGCCGACCTGCGCCGCCGAAGCGCTTCAGTCAAACTACCCTCAACATCCGAGGTCACGCCGGACGAAGTCATCGCGGCGCTCGACGAAGCCCTCGCGCTTTCGCCTGGAGCGGCCAGGTGATTCGCCTGGCGGCCATGCGCGACGCCCTGCTCCCCGCGCTGGCTCGTGCCATCCAAGCGCCGGCCGGTGGCGACCCGAACCACGTCCTGATCCTCCAGCCCGACCACCTGGGCGACATCATCCTGTCCGTGCCCGCCGTGCGCTTGCTGCGCGAGAAGCTACCTGACGCGCGCCTCACGGCGGTCGTCGGCCCCTGGTCGGCGCAGATCACCCGCATCGCCTGGCAGGTCGACGACGTGATCGAGGTCGACTTCCCCGGCTTCAATCGGGGCCAGCCCCCTGCCAAGCTCACGGCCCCCTACCGCCAGATCGAACGCGACGCCGAGCGCCTGCGAGTGCTCGGCGCCGGCCGCGCAGTCATCCTCCGCGACGACGCCTGGTGGGCAACCGCGCTGGCCCGCGCCTCGGTGTCCGAGGACGTCATCGCCGCCGCGGACCGCCGCAATGAGCCCTTCGCCACGATCACCACGCACTTGGACGACGAGTCGCACCGCACCGAGCGCGCTCTGGCACTGGCGGCAATCCTCCTCCGGCTTCGAATGGGTCGGATTGAGCAGCTCGAATGGGATATGTCGCCACGCATTGCGGCAACCAACATCCAGCGAGAGGCCGGGCTCGAAGCGCTCTCGCATCACGGCATTCAGGGACAGTACATTGCTCTGCACCCGGGGGCCGGCGCGGCCGTCAAGACCTGGCCTGAGGGAAATTGGCGAGCGCTGATCCGCAAGCTCTCGGACCAGCGGTTCGTGTTGACTGGCAACGATGATGAAGCGCCGCTCTGCCGGCGGATCGCGGAGGATCTGCCGAACGCGGTCAGCGTGGCCGGCGAGACGACCTTAGACGGTCTAATCGGTATCCTCGATGGTGCCAGGCTGGCGGTCGGCACCGATAACGGCCCGATGCACCTTGGCGCCGCCCTCGGCACGCCGACGGTGCGCCTCTATGGGCCCAGCAACCCGCGAATCTACGGTCCACCGCCCGGCGCTCGCGGCCACCACGTCATCACAGCGAGTTGGCGCTGCCCGCGGTGCGAAGACCTGTCGCCGGGGCGGCCGATGTGCGGTTGCATGACGGCCATCAAAGTGGACGATGTCGTACCGGTTGTGGAGAGGGTGCTGGCCGATGACGCTTGACGTGTTGGGCATCGACGCCAGCCGCGCCGCTGCCGCCGCCATGACCGGCACCGAGTGGTACTCCTGGGAAATCATCCGCGCCATCGCCGATACCAGCGAGCGCCCGATGCTGCGCCTCTATCAGCGCGAGCCGGGGACGATCACGACCGCCGCGCGCGTCGAGCACCAGGTCATCCGCCGGCCGCGTTGCTGGACGCCACTGGGGCTGGGTCCGGAGATGCGCCGTAACCCGCCGGACGCCCTGTTCGTCCCGGCCCATTTCCTGCCGCCCTGGCATCCGCCGGCATCGGTGGTAACGATCCACGACCTCGGCTATCTCGCCGCGGGCCGCACCCACACGCGCCGGCGGCGGATCTCACTCGACCTGACAACCCGCTGGAGCGCCCGGCGCGCCGCGCGCATCATCGTCCCCTCAACGGCCACCAGCCGCGATCTGCAACGCCACTACGGCACCGACCCGGCCAAGATCGACGTGATCCATCACGGCATCGACCACGAGCGCTTCCGAGTCCTGCCGCCTGAGGAAACGGCCGAGGGTCTGGAACGCCTGGGACTGCGCCAACCGTATCTGCTCTTTCTCAGCACGATTCAGCCGCGCAAGAACCTGAGCCGCCTGATCGCCGCGTTCGAGGCTCTGGACTTGGATGACCTGGCCCTGGTCGTGGCCGGCGCCGATGGCTGGATGAGCACGGCCATCTACCAGCGCATGGCTCGCAGCACCCACTCCAATCAGATCATCCGGCTGGGATATGTCCCCGAGGAGCTTGTGCCGGCGCTTTACAATGGCGCCCAGGCGTTCGTCCTGCCCTCACTCTATGAGGGCTTCGGGATGGGGGTCATCGAGGCCATGGCCTGCGGCTGCCCGGTCGTCACCTCATCAACGTCCTGCCTGCCGGAGATCGCCGGCGGCGCGGCCATCATCGTCGATCCACTCTCCGTCGAGTCAATCTGCGACGGCGTCCGTCTAGTGCTCGATCCGAACCAGCGTCAGCGACTGCGCCATGCCGGTCTGCGCCGCGCCAGCCAGTTCACCTGGGAGCGCTGCGCCGTGGAGACGCTGGAATCCATCCGGCGCGCCTACGCCGAAGCCTCGACAGGTTCCGCCCCGTGAGGATCCTGATTGTCAAGCTCGCTGACCTCGGGGACCTGTTGATCGCCGAGCCG
>DATGQR010000074.1:0-3354 GCA_035304105.1 Thermomicrobiales bacterium
AGAGGTGGGTTTGAGCCTGCCTGCTGCCAGAAGGCCCCTGGCGCAACTAGCCCTTGCGCGGGGGCCTTACTCGTGTGTTATGGCTACTCGATAGGCGCCTCTCCTCTCTCCCGATTCGTCCCCCTAGGACTGCCACTTCGCAGGAGCCGGGGTCGGTCGCGCCCACGGCGGCGCGTCTAACTGGATTGGCCGTGTTCGCATGAGGCCGCTCCCTCCCTGTCTTAGGCGGCCCCTCCGGCTCCGGTCAGGTTGGTTGCAAATGTTCTAGCATCACCCAAAAGTACTGTCAAGCATGACCTAGTACCACTACTCTTAGTTAGTGACGAAAGTATCATGATGGTATGTTGTCTCTGGACATGCCGCCAACCATGACCTTGCTGCTCTGAATCGAGCGCTCCGCTGCGTACGTATGCCGAACAATCTCGATCTATAGGCCGCCATGACCCGTAGACATTAGGCACTATTACGCAAGCGCCCGGCGGCCAATCTAAAATCAAAACGGCCCCACCGGAGGGGTAGCGCCCCACACGGCGAAGTTCCACTTTGTCGCTCTTCGCTCCCCAACAGCGTCAACACCGCCCGCGTGCTGGGGCTGGATCGAGTCACCGCCAGCCGGCTGCTCCAGGCCGCCGACCAGTCGCCGCTCGACAGTCTTGAGCGCTCCAGCAATGATCCCGAGGTGCTGCAACTGATCGATCACTTGCGCACCCCGCTTTCGACGGATCTTCCGGCCGAGTTGGCCGGCTTTGTGTGACGCGAGAGTGAGCCACTGGTGATCGCGGGTCTGCTGGCCCGTCAATCGGCGCGGCCTACACGTTGCTCGGCGTCACCGCGCTCGCGCGCCGGGCGGGGACGATGTCCGGGGAAGAGCGCGTCGCACCCATCGCCGGCATGCTAGTCTGGGCCCGAATCTGCTCACCTGGGGGGATGGGGGAACGAAGATGGATGCGACCGATATCTGCTATCTGTCGGCCGTTGAGTTGATCGCGCTCTACCGCAGCAGGCAACTCTCGCCGGTTGAGGCGACCGAAGCGATTCTGGCCCGTATCGAGGAGGTCGATCCCCGGGTCAACGCGTTCGTGACCGTTACGCCGGAGCGCGCGCTGGACGACGCGCGGCGGGCCGAGACGGCCTACCGCGAGGGCGGCGAGACGCCCACGCTGGCCGGCGTCCCCCTGTCAATCAAGGACCTGGTGCCGACCAAGGGTATCCGCACGACGCGCGGTTCGCTCCTGGACGCCGATTGGGTGCCAGACTTCCACCCGGTCTTCGTCCAGCGGCTGTACGACGCTGGCGCGGTCATGTTGGGCAAGACGAATACGCCCGAGGGTGGCTGGAAGGGCGAGACAACCAACCGCGTGGCGGGCACAACTCGGAATCCCTGGAACCTTGAGAAGACACCCGGCGGATCCAGCGGCGGCGCGGCCGCAGCGCTGACGGCCGGGATGGGACCGTTAGCGCAAGGCGGCGATGGCGCGGGGTCGATTCGCATCCCGGCTGCCTTCTCCGGCGTTTTCGGCCACAAGCCATCGTTCGGCCGCGTGCCCTACCCGGGCAGCTCGCCGCTCCAGCTGGCGCATTGCGGGCCGATGGCGCGTACCGTCGCCGACGCCGCGCTGATGCTCGACGTCATGGCCGGGCCGGACTCGTCGGACCGCTTCTCTCTTGCCAAAGCCCCCAGCTTCGCCGAGGACATTCAGGGCGGCATCGCCGGGCTTCGGATCGCCTGGTCGCTCGACCTCGGCTACGCGACGGTCGATCCCGAGGTAGCTGAGCTAACGACTGCCGCGGCGCGGCGCTTCGAGGAGCTAGGCTGCATCGTCGAGGAGGCGCACCCCGGTCTCGATGACCCCTGGGAGATGGTCGACATCCTCTTTACCGTCGGCCAGGCGGGTAGCTACGCCGGCCGGCTGGAAGAGGTCGCGCCACAACTCGACCAGGGCCGTCTGCGCCAGATCGAGCGGGCGGGCCACTGGAGCGCCGTCGACATGCAGGTGGCGCTGCTCAAGCGCGACGAGTACTGGGATGGCATGCGCGCCTTCTTCGAGACCTACGACTTACTGATCACACCCGCCATGCCGATGGCTGCCTTCGAGGCCGGGCGCGACTTCCCGCCGGAGATTGACGAAAACTCGACGAACTACTTGAAATGGACGCCGTTCACCTATCCCTTCAATCTCACCGGTCAGCCCTCGGCGGCCGTGCCCTGCGGTTTCACCAGCGAGGGCCTGCCCGTCGGCATCCAGATCACCGGGCGCTGGCGCGATGACGCGACCGTCCTCCGCGCGGCCGCGCGCTTCGAGGATCTCGCGCCGTGGAGCGGCGCTCGCCCGTCGCTCTAATCTCCGGGGGGATTCGTTATGCAACACCACGACGAACTCTGGGCGCTCCCGGCAACCGAGCTGATCGCGCGTTACCGGCGCCGGGAACTCTCCCCGGTCGAGGTAACCGATGCGGTCCTGGCGCGAATCGAGCAGCTCGATCCGACGATCAACGCCTACGTCACGCGAACGCCCGAGCTGGCGATGGAAAATGCCAGAGCCGCCGAGCAGGCCTACCTGCGCGGCCAGCCCGGAGCGGTCGCCGGGGTGCCGGTCGCGATTAAGGATCTAACGCCCACCAGGGGCATCCGCTCGACCTTCGGCTCGCTGCTCTATGCAGACCATGTGCCGGAGGAGGGCACGCCTGACGTCGAGCGGCTGATCGAGGCCGGGATGGTGATGCTGGGCAAGACGACGACGCCGGAGTTCGGCTGGAAAGGTGACTCCGGCAACCGCGTCAACGGCCCGACGCGCAACCCCTGGAACCTGGAGCGCACCGCTGGCGGTTCCAGCGGTGGGTCCGGCGCGGCGGTCGCGACCGGACTTGCCACGCTGGCGCAGGGCAGCGACGGGGCGGGGTCGATTCGTATCCCGGCGTCGTTCTGCGGCGTCTTCGGCCTCAAGCCGACCACCGGCCTGGTGCCCCGCGTGCCCTCCAGCACCTCGTTTCACTCCCACATCGGGCCGATGACCCGCACCGTGAGAGACGCTGCGCTGCTCCTGTCCGTCACCGCTGGCTACGATCCGCGCGACCGCTTCTCATGGTCCTCGGGAATCGACTACCTGGCTGAGATCGAGCGGAACACGGACATTTCAGGGCTGCGCATTGCCTGGTCGCCCGACCTGGGCTACGCGACGGTCGACCTGGAGGTCGCGGCCGTAGCCGAGTCGGCCGTCCGGCGCTTTGAGGAACTGGGTTGTGAGCTGGTCGAGGCACAGCCGGACGGTCCCGACCCGTGGCCGGCGATGGAGGTCATCTTCGCCGTCTCCCAGCTCAGCCGCCATCTCGATGACCTCGAGGAGGTACGTGACC
>DATGQR010000075.1:0-15060 GCA_035304105.1 Thermomicrobiales bacterium
CCAGGGCGGCCGGCGCTTCTCGTTCGGCAGCGTGGTTGTCGTCGGCGACGGCAAGGGCCGCGTGGGTGTCGGGCTCGGCAAGGCCGGCGAGGTGCCGGACTCGATCCGCAAGGGCGTCGAGCGCGCGCGCAAGAGCATGATCGACGTGCCCCTTTCGGGAACGACGATCCCGCACGAGATCGAGGTCAAGTACGGTGGCGCACGGGTATTGCTGCGCCCGGCGGCTCCTGGTACGGGTGTCATCGCCGGTGGCGCGGTGCGCGCGGTCGTCGAGCTGGCCGGCATCCGCGACATTCTGGCGAAGTCGCTCGGCTCGAACAACCCGCTCAACGTGGCCCGCGCGACGCTTAAGGCGTTGAGCGAGCTGGAGTCACCGCAAGATGTGGCGCGCCGGCGCGGCGTGCCGGTTGAAACGTTGCTGCCGCGGGCAGTCCGCGAGCAGCGGGAACGGGTTGAGGCGTCGACGGCATGAGCTCAGGAACTCTTCGGATCACCTACGTCAAGAGCGTGGTCGGTTACGCCGATGACCAGGCGCAGACGATCCGCTCGCTCGGCTTCACGCGCCTGAACCAGACGGTCGAGAAGCCAGACACGCCGGACGTGCGCGGGATGATCAACAAGGTCAGCCACCTGGTTGTCGTGGAGAGCGACGACGAGTCCAAGCAGTCTTAGGCAGGCAGTTGCACGCCACGAGGATGGAAGCGCTATGGAATTGCACGATCTGAAGCCGCCCAAGGGCGCGAACCGCGACCGCAAGCGCGTTGGCCGCGGCCACGGCTCGGGCTACGTCAAGACCGCCGGGCGCGGCACCAAGGGACAGAAGTCGCGCTCGGGTGGCCGCGTGCGGCCAGGCTTCGAGGGTGGCCAGAACCCGATCTACCAGCGCATGCCCTACAAGCGCGGTTTCAAGAACTTCTTCAAGCAGGAGTTCGAAGTGGTGAACGTCGGCACGATCGAGCAGTTCGAGCTGGAGAGCCCGGTGACGCCGGAATCGCTGCTCGAGCGTGGCTTGATCCGCACGACGCGCGTGCCGCTCAAGATCCTGGGTGACGGTGAGATCACCAGCGCGGTGACGGTCCGAGCACACAAGTTCTCGGCCTCGGCGCGCGCCAAGATCGAGGCCGCCGGCGGGACGGCGGAGGTCATCGAATAATGCTTGAAGCCGCGATCAACTCGTTTCGGATTCCCGAACTGCGGCGACGTATCATCTTCACGCTCGTCATCCTGATCATCTTCCGCTTTATCGCGACGATCCCGATCCCGGGCGTTGACCGCGACGCGCTGAACACGCTGCTCGAGCAAAACCAGTTGCTGGGCGTGCTCAACCTGTTCTCGGGTTCGACGCTGAGCAACTTCTCTATCGCCGCGATGGGTGTTTACCCGTACATCACGGCGTCGATCATCATGCAGCTGATGACGCCGATCATCCCGAAGCTCGAAGAGCTATCCAAAGAGGGCGAGAGCGGCCGACGGCAAATCAACCGCTACCAGCATTTCCTGACGGTCCCGCTGGCGCTGCTTCAGGGGTACGGTCAGATCATCCTGATGCAGAACCAGAACGTCATTGCTGATTTTGGTCTGTTCAGCAGCGATACGTTCCTGCACTCGCTGGCGATCCTGCTCACCCTGACGGCCGGGACGATCGTGCTGGTCTGGTTCGGTGAGCTGATCACCGAGAGCGGTATCGGTAACGGTATCTCGATCATCATCTTCGGCGGCATCGTCGCCAGTCTGCCGGCCTCGGTCGGCAACCTGCTATTCGGTGGGTCGGTGCAGGACAACGTGATCGGCACGGTGGCGTTCGTCGCCCTCGGCTTGCTGACGATCGTCGGCATCGTGCTGCTCAACGAGGGCCAGCGACGCATCCCGGTGCACCATGCCAAGCGCGTGCGCCGCGGGCGGATGTACGGCGGCAGCTCAACGTTCATTCCGCTGAAGGTGAACTCAGCCGGCATGATCCCGCTGATCTTCGCGGTCTCGATCATGGTCTTCCCGGGGTTGGTGGCTAACTTCCTGACCGGCTCGGAGCGGCCGTGGCTGCGCGACCTGGCGGGCGACCTGGCCAACTTCTTCGACGCCAACACCCTGCAGTACCAGATCGTCTACTTCATCATGGTGGTGCTGTTCACGTACTTCTACACGATGGTGGTGTTTCAGCAACAGAATATCGCCGAGAACCTCCAGCGCCAGGGCGCGTTCATCCCCGGCATTCGGCCGGGCGCGAACACCAACCGCTACCTGACCGGCGTGCTGACGCGCATCACGCTGGTCGGCGCGCTGGGCCTGGGAATCGTGGCCGTGCTGCCGTACTTCGTATCGCAACTCACCGGCATCCAGACGCTGTTCCTGGGGGCAACCTCTTTGCTCATCGTGGTGGGTGTCGCGATCGACACGATGCGCCAGCTTGAAGCGCAACTGATGATGCGCAACTACGAGGGCTTTATCAGCTAGGCCGTTGCCTGGCGCCAAACCGGACGAAGGTGGGGGCGCACAGTCGACTGTGCGCCCCCGCGCATTTGAGGGGTAAACCCCAGAGCTAGTCGCGAGGACGAGCACATGAAACACGCAGTCATCATCGGCCCGCAGGGGGCCGGCAAGGGCACGCAGGCGGCGCGGTTGGCGCCGAAGTTCAACCTGCTGCACCTCTCGACCGGTGACATCTTTCGGGAACTGATGGCGTCGGAATCCGACCTGGCCGACGAAGTGCGCTCCTACGTCGATCGAGGCGCGCTGGTCCCAGATGACCTCACCGCTCGGGTCTTGTTCTCACGCCTGGATACGCTGGCCGCCGAGCACAAGCCTGCCGGGGCGCTCTTCGATGGCTACCCGCGCAATGCAGCCCAGGCCGAAGTGCTCGACCAGACGATCGCCGAGCGTGGCGAGGAACTGGCCGCGGTCATCCACCTCGACGTGCCGATCGACGTGCTACGCGAGCGCATCGCCGGGAGGGCGAAGGAAGAGGGGCGCACGGACGACACGCCGGAAGCGCTCGAGCGCCGGCTGCAAATCTACTTCGAGCAAACGCGCCCGCTGGTCGACCGCTGGCGCGATCGGGGGATCGTGATCGACATCGACGGCAATCAGACGGTTGAAGAGGTGGCCGCCGACATCGAAGCCGCCCTGCAGTCCTTCTATCCCGCAGCCCGAGAGGTCTAGAGGGCATGGCGATCCACATCAAGTCCGCCGCCGATATCGAGAAGATGCGGGTCGCCGGTCAGGTGGTGGCGCGGGTCCACGCCCTGATGGCCGAGATGATCAAGCCCGGCGTGACGACCGCCGAACTCGACCGGGCCGCGCGCGAGCTGATCGAGGCGGCGGGTGGGACGCCGTCCTTCCTGGGCTACCACGGGTACCCGGCGTCGATTTGCGCGTCAATCGGTCCCGAGGTGGTCCATGGCATCCCGAGTGACCGCGTGCTCCAGGAGGGCGAGATCGTCTCGATCGACGTCGGCGCCTACATTGACGGCTTCCACGGCGACGCGGCCGTGACCTACCCGGTCGGTGCGATCAGCGACGAGCTGGCGGCGCTAATCGAAGCGTCGGAACGGGCGTTCCAGGCCGGTTACGCGCAGGCGCGGGCCGGCAACCGGGTTGGCGATATATCCGCCGCGATCCAGGCCTCGATCGAGGGTGATGGCTACGGCGTCGTGCGCTACTACGGCGGGCACGGCATTGGCCGGTTGATGCACGAAGACCCGTCGGTGCCAAACTACGGTGAGCCTGGTACGGGCGCGCGCCTGCAGCCTGGCATGACGCTGGCCGTGGAACCGATGCTGACGCTGGGCTCGCCTGAGACGCGCGAGCTCGAAGATGGTTGGACGGTCGTCACGGTCGACGGCAGCCCGGCGGCCCATTACGAGCACACGATCCTGATCACCGATGGGGATGCGGAGATCCTTACGCAATTACCGGAATCGTGATATACTAAGCGGCTGTGATGCGCGACCGCGCATGACTTGTGCTGTCTTTGTATCGGAGGTTCTTTGGCCAAGAAGGATGTCATTGAAGTCGAGGGGAAAGTAACCGAGCCGCTGCCCAACGCGATGTTCCGGGTGGAACTCGACAATGGGCACGAGGTATTAGCGCACATTTCCGGCAAGCTTCGCATGCACTACATTCGTATCTCGCCGGGTGACCGCGTGCGCGTTGAGCTTTCACCCTATGACTTGACGCGCGGCCGAATCACCTACCGTCTTCGGGCATAAGAGGCAGCGAGAGCTGTAGCGCGCGGCCCGGAGCGGTCGCGAGGTGAGAGAGCGGGAAGACACATGAAGGTTTCGGCGTCTGTCAAGCGTCGCTGTGAGCGTTGCAAGATCATCAAGAGGCGCGGAGTGGTCCGCGTTATTTGC
The DNA here is from genome assembly GCA_035304105.1 of Thermomicrobiales bacterium. Classification (GTDB taxonomy): domain Bacteria; phylum Chloroflexota; class Chloroflexia; order Thermomicrobiales; family CFX8; genus JAUIIK01. The sequence goes on from DATGQR010000075.1 coordinate 4,350, forward strand.
GTTAATCCCAAGCACAAGCAGCGCCAGGGCTAAGCGGATCAACACGGGAGAAGGGTACGAATGGCTCGTATCGCCGGCGTAGACATACCACGCGACAAGACGGTCAACGTCAGTTTGACCTACATCTATGGAATTGGTCCGACCAAGAGCGCGCAGATTCTCGAGCAGGTCGGAATCGAGCCGGCCACCCGTGTTCGGGATCTCACCGAAGCCGAAGTGGCGCGTCTCCGCGAAGTCATCGAGCGCGACCATCTGGTCGAAGGTGACCTGCGCCGCGAAGTGCAAATGAATATCAAGCGCCTGATGGACATCGGCTGCTACCGGGGCCTGCGCCATCGCCGTGGCATGCCGGTGCGCGGACAGCGGACCCGCACCAACGCGCGCACGCGGCGCGGTCCGAAGCGCACCGTTGGCCGCCGTCGCAAGGGCCAGTAACCCTGGGACGGGCAGCTGAACTGTCGGGCCCGCCATGCTGTTGGCGGGCGCCAGGCAAGAGCAATCCTGTTTGAACTGAGAAAGGTTTTGACGCTACATGGCTGATCGACGACGCGGACGTGGACGCACGCGGGTTCGGCGACGAGATCGCAAGAACATCCCGCGCGGGCGAGCGTATATCAAGTCGACGTTCAACAACACGATCGTGACGCTCACTGACCCGCAGGGCAATGCTATTTCCTGGGCGAGCGCTGGCGGCTCGGGCTTCCGTGGCTCGCGCAAGAGCACGCCGTATGCGGCCCAGGTAACAGCCGAGAGCGCCGCGCGCAAGGCGATGGAGCACGGCATGCGTGAGGTTGAGGTCATCGTCACCGGGCCGGGCGCCGGCCGGGAGATGGCCGTGCGCGCGCTGGCTGCCAGTGGCCTGCAGATCACGTCGATCGCCGACCGCACGCCGATTCCGCATAACGGCTGCCGCCCGCGGAAGCGCCGCCGCAACTAGTGGCGCGGCCCCGAGGAGCACATCGCGCGGAATTGAACACCCACCGACGAGTTCAGTTTCCACATGGGGGCGATTCGGAAGACTAGATGGCCAGATACAGAGGACCGAGCGTTCGACAAAGCAGGCGCGCCGGCGTTCCGTTGGACGAGAAATCAGAGCGGCATTTTGCCAAGCGGGGTGGTGGTCGCCAGAACCGCCTGAACCCGCCGGGCATGCATGGTGACCGGCGCCAGCGGCGGCCGTCTGAGCATGGCCTGCAGCTGCGCGAGAAGCAGAAGGTGCGCTGGATGTACGGCGTGCTGGAGAAGCAGTTCCGGCGCCACTTCGAGGCGGCGTCGCGCATGGAAGGCGTGACCGGCGAGAACCTGCTGCGCATCCTCGAGATGCGGCTCGACAATGTGGTGTATCGCAGCGGCTTTGCCAGCACCCGCCGGCAGGCGCGGCAGCTGGTCAACCACGGCCACATCATGCTCAACGGACGCAAGACCAACATCCCGTCGGCAATCGTCAAGCCTGGCGATGTCGTTTCCATCCGGCCGCAGAGCCGCGAGAAGGAATACTTCAAGGTCCTGGCCGAGGAGCTCGGACACCGCGATGTCCCTGAATGGATCACGCGCAACGACGAAGAAATGAGCGTGACGATCCTGCAAGCCCCAACGCGCGACCAGATCGTGCTCCCGGAAGTCAATGAGCAGCTAATCGTTGAGTTCTACAGCAAGTAGCGGGACACACGCAGCAACACGGTGGCGTGATTCGTTGGACTTTCGCGAGATCGCGCCGCAACGCGGTCGCCAGGGGAGGGCATTCGCATTGCAAGAATTGACTCAGCCAACTGTCGAGCTGACGCTGACAGGACATAACTACGGACGATTTACGATCGAGCCCCTGGAGCGCGGATACGGACTGACGCTCGGACATGCACTGCGCCGGATCTTGCTCCGGTCGCTTCCCGGTGCTGCGATCGTGCGCGCGCGCATTGCGAACGTCTGGCACGAATTCTCGACGATCAACGGCGTCCGCGAGGACGTCACCGAGATCGTGCTCAATCTCAAGCGCGTGCGAATTCAGGCCACCGGCTCGTTCAAGGAGAGCCGCGCCCAGCTCTACAAGCGCGGCGCCGGGCCGGTGACGGCCGGCGACATCGACTGGCCGGCCGAGCTGGAGGTGGTCAACCCCGAGCTGGTCATCGCCAATTTGGTCGATGACCAGGCCGAACTCGAGCTGGATCTGATCGTCCAGACCGGGCGCGGCTATTTGCCGGCCGAGGCGCAGGACGTCTTCGCGATCGGCGAGATCCCGATCGACGCGATCTTCACGCCGATCGAGAAGGTGAACTACGTCGTCGAGCAGACGCGTGTCGGTGGTCAGACGGACTACGACCGGTTGATCATCGAAATTCAGACCGACGGCACGATCGAGCCGGCCCACGCGCTCTCGGAGGCCGCTCGCATACTCGTCAGCCACGCGCAGATGATTGCCGGCTTCACTGCCGAGCCGGAAGAGGAAGAGGCCGAAGACAGCCTCATCCCGGCCGAGATCGACACCAAGCCGCTGGCGGAGCTGGGACTCTCGCCGCGCGTGCTCAACGCGCTGCGTAGCCGGCAGATCGAGCAGGTCGGCCAGGTGCTGCAGATGGACGAGGACCAGCTGCTAGCGATCCGCAACTTCGGGCCGCAGTCGCTGAAGGAATTGATTGACTCGCTGGTCGAGCACGGCTACGACCTGCCGTCGCCGCTGATGGGCATGGACCACGAGACCGCGGAGAAGGTCAGCCAGAATTAGGGCGCTCCGGGGCCAGAGAGGGAGATTGAAGTGAGACATCGCAAGGCAGGCCGCAAGTTTGGCCGCAACAAGGACCAGCGCAAGGCGCTCTTCCGGGGCCTCGCCGCGTCCCTCATCCTCAACGAGCGCATCTCGACCACGGAGGCGAAGGCGAAGAATATTCGCCCGCAGATCGAAAAGCTGGTGAGCATCGCGCGCGAAGACACCGAGCACCACCGGCGGCTCGTCCGGGCGCGCATCGGCAGCGAAGCGGCAACCCGCAAGCTGTTCGAGGTCATCGCCCCGCGCTTCGAGGACCAGAACGGCGGGTACACCCGCATCTACAAGATCGGCCAGCGTAAGGGCGACGCCGCGCCGATGGCGTTGATCGAGTTCGTGGAGTAGCGCAAAGCGCCCAGCGCCGATGCCGCACATCAAGCTCACGCTGGCGTACGACGGCACGGCGTACCACGGCTCCCAGGTTCAACCCGGAGTGCCGACCATTCAAGGTGAACTTGAGAAGGCTCTGATGAACGTCAGAGCCTTTTCCACGCGCACCGTGTTCGCGGGCCGGACCGATGCCGGCGTCCACGCCATAGGGCAGGTCGTGTCTACCGAGGTCGACTGGCAGCGGCCGCTGGATCGCCTGCGCGGCAGCTTGAACGCGCTCCTCCCATCCGACATTCGCGTGCTGTGGGTGGAGCCCGTGCCGCCTGGCTTCAACGCGCGCTTCGACGCGCGCTCGCGTGAGTATCGCTATCGGGTCGTCGTGGGCGCCCGGGTCGCGCCGCCGATGCTGGAGCGCTATGCCTGGCGGCTCCCGCACGCGTTCGACCACGAGCTGGCCGAGCGCGCCGCCGCGCGGTTCATCGGCAGGCACCGATTCGGAAGCTTCGCCAGCGCCGGGCGCAGCCAATCTCAGCCGGCCGAGGAGTTGACCAGGGACGTGTTCGCCTGCCAGTGGCGGGCTGTGACTGAGCCGATGTTCGAGCCTGGTCCGGGAGCAGAGCTGTGGGAGCTGCGAATCGAGGCGAGCGGCTTCTTGCCCCAGATGGTGCGGAATATCATGGCGGCGATCGTGACGGTGGCGAGTGGCAAAGAGCCGCTTGAATGGTTAGAATATCTGCTTGTGTCCGGTGACCGGCGGCTGCTCGGTGCTCCGGCTCCTCCGCATGGACTCGTGTTGTGGCATGTTCGCTACGATCAAGCGAGCGCGGTGCAGGCGAACATGAAATAGGGCTGGGATGAGTATGAGCGTCAAGACGTACGTGCCGAAGGAATCCGAGATCGAGCGCAAGTGGTACATCGTCGACGCCGAGGACGCCGTCCTCGGGCGGCTGGCGACCGAGGTCGCGTCGATCTTGCGGGGCAAGCACAAGCCGCAGTTCACGCCGCACCTGGACGCTGGCGACTACGTGATCGTGGTCAACGCCGAGAAGGTGCGGGTCACCGGGGCGAAGGAAAACCAGAAGATGTACTACCGGCACAGCCGCTACCCGGGCGGGCTGCGCTCGATGACCTTCAACCAGATGATCGAGAAGCACCCCGAGCGGGTGATCGAAGCCGCGGTGCGCGGGATGCTTCCGAAAAACGCCCTGGGGCGGCGTATGCTGCGGAAGTTGCGCGTATTTACCGGGCCGGACCACCCGCATGCGGCCCAGCAGCCTATTGAATTGAACGTCGCGAAGTAGCCAATTTGCCGGGAACAGGGAGACGGAATTGAGTCAAGGCACACGCTATTACTACGGAAACGGGCGCCGCAAGTCGGCTGTCGCGCGGGTCAGGTTGTACCCGGGTGGTGGTGAGATCACCGTCAATGGCAAGCCGGCAAACGAGTATTTCGGCGGCCGCATCCACCACCAGGCGATGATCGCCCAGCCGCTGCGGCTCACTAACACGCTGAACCAGTACAACGTGATCGTCAATGTGCGCGGCGGCGGCGTGAGCGGCCAGGCCGGCGCAGTGCGCCACGGCATCGCCCGGGCGTTGACCAAGGCGGATGAGGAGCTGCGCCCGGTGCTCAAGCGGGCCGGGCTGCTGACGCGCGATGCGCGCGTCAAGGAGCGCAAGAAGCCGGGCCTCAAGCGTGCCCGCAAGGCGCCGCAGTACACCAAGCGCTAAGCGCCCGATCGCACTCTACATTTGAAACCACTTAGGTGTGGCCGACCAATTTCGGGGCGGCCTCGCCTGCTTCTTGGCCTTCAACATTAGCCGCCCGTGGAGGCTGTGCCTGACGTAGGCAGCAGAGGCTCACTGGTGCGGCTGACCGAGAGCCGGGATCAGTCCTCGAATAGCGAGATGACTGCGGATTCTACGGCTTCGGTGACGGCTACGCACAGGGAAGCGACCGTCGTCGGGTCGGGCGCGCCGGTGTCGCGGGCGACCACGAAGAGCGTGTCGCCGTCGAATGGCGTGTGCGCCGGGTGGACGCAGCGCGCCAGGCCGTCGTGGGCTGCGATGACGGCTCGCTGGAGGGCGTAGCGGTCAAGGGCGCCGTCGACCAGCACGAAGCCAATCGTGGTGTTCTCGCCCGGTCGGACGCGCCGAACCCCATCGCGCATCAGCTCGGCTCCAGTTCTTCCCCGACCTTCAGGGTCCGCGGCGCCCCGCAGGATGGCGCCGTCGCGGGAGCGCACGACATCACCTACAGCATTGACGACGATTAACGCCGCGACCCGACCGGCGAGTGAGTCTGCGAAGCCCCAGCCTAGCCCCGACGGCGATGGTTTCCCGCCGAGCTTGGCGACGGTCGCGCCGGTGCCAGCGCCGATCGCGCCGATCTCGAAATTGTCGTAGGTCGCCTCTCGCGCGGCCCGGTAGCCCCAATCTGCGTCGGGATGGATCGGGTCGCCGACGGCTAGGTCGAAGATGATCGCTGCCGGGACGAGCGGGACGGGGCGGACAGCCGTCGGGAATCCACGGCCCAGTTCCCCGAGGTAGCGCATGATGCCGTCTGCGGTTGAGAGGCCGAAGGCGCTGCCGCCCGAGAGCGAGATGGCGTCGACCTTGCCATGCTGGCCAGGGCCGAGCAGGGTCGTCTCGCGAGTGCCCGGGGCGCCGCCACGGACATCGACGACGGCCGGCGCGGGCTGGTCGAAGATGATGGCGGTGCAGCCGGTCAACGCCTGCTGGTCGGTGACGTGACCGACACGATACCAGTAACTAGACATAAATTGTCAGGCCCCTCATCGCGACATCGATCGGGCCCGCATACTGCGCGGCGGCGCGGTTGACGACGGTCGCCGCGGGACGCTCATGCCATAAGTGGGTTAGCAGCAGCCGGCGAACCTCCGCTTGGCGCGCCCACTCGCCGGCGTCTTCCGGGGTGATGTGCCCGCGCTCTTCGGGCGGCAAGTCGCCGTGGTCATCGGCGGTCGCCTCGGAGACGAGCAGGTCGACGCCGCGCGCGAAGTCGATCAGCTGGTCGATTCTCCCGGTGTCAGCGCTGTAGACCAGCGACCTGCCTTCTGTGGTTCGCAGGCGCATCGCGTAGCAGCGAGTGAAATGCTGGGTGGCCTGAAAGCGTAGGGTCACGTCCTCGATCTCAAGCTGCCCGCCGGGATCGTATTCTCGCAGCGCGAAGCAGGATTCCCAGAAATCGCCGGCCCGCTCGCCCTGACCGCCCAGAGCGTCGGCCAACCCGCTCAGGATCGCCGCGCCACCCGGGGGTAACCAGACTGGTATCGGCGCGGCTGGCTTATCGGCGCCGTAGACAAGCCCGTAGCGCAGCGTGACCAGGTCGAGAATGTGGTCGGCGTGGCAGTGAGAAATCACGACGGCGTCGATCGCCGCAGGGGAGACGTGATTGCGAAGCTCGAGCATCGTGTCCGGCCCGCAATCGATCAGTAGCGTCGCGCGCACTGAGCGGACGAGGTAGGCGGAGCAACCCTGTCCCGGATTGGGCCAGGCGGCCGACCCGCCCAGCACGGTCAAGCGCAAGCTCATGTGATCCCCTCCAGGCTCTCCTCCATCAGGTCGAGCTGATCGAGGTGCACCGCGTCGTTGACCAGGTGGGCCACCGGGCCGTCGGACGATAGTTCGATGTGGGTCAGACTGCAGTTGACAATCGGCTTCTCGCGCCAGTTGTTGGCGCTCTCGCGCATCAGGACCGCGAGAACTGCCGAAATGAAGCCGCCATGCGCGACCACGACGACGTGCTGGCCGAGGTACTGGTTAGCGATGTCGTCGACTGTGCGCTCCACGCGACGGAAGAACTCCCCACGCGATTCACCGCCGGGAAAGCGCGCGTACATGTCCGAAGGGTCGAGGAAGCGCTCTGATTCTCGCGGAAAGACGTTCCCGACCTCGGAGAACGGCACACCCTCGGCGGCGCCGAAGTTCATCTCGCGCAGTCCATGATGTACCCGTAGCGGCGCCTGCGAGCGTCGGTGGATTGCCTGGGCAGTGTGAAACGCGCGCTGGAGCGGGCTGCTGACAATCTGATCGAGTCCTGGCAGATCCAGTAAGCGCTTGGCGATCAACTCCGCCTGGCGCAGCCCGCGATCGTTGAGCGGCACGTCAGTCAGGCCGTGCAGCAGTCCATTGGCGTTCGAGGCAGTTTCACCATGACGAATGAAGTACAGATCCGTCGTTCGTCGAACTGGCATTTAGGCGTCACCAGCCTTCCGCTTCGGATACTCGCAGAGATCCAGCAAGTCGCAGTCCGGGCACCTGGGGGTACGCGCCCTACAAACCCGTCGCCCGTGGCGAATGAAGAGCACGTGAGCGGCGTAGCGATCTTCGGGCGGGATGATCTCCTCCAGCAGATCCTGCGCGCGGTTGGCCGTGGCGTTGTCCGGGACCAGGCCCAGCCGCCGGGTTACCCGGTGGACGTGGGTATCGACCGGCAGAACGTCGCGCTCCAGATCGAAGAGCAGGACGCAGGCAGCGGTCTTCTGGCCGACGCCCTTGATGCTGGTGAGGAACTCCATGGCCTCGTCATCATCGAGGTCGTCGAGAAAGTGTGGGGTGATGGAGCCGGCACGCTCCCGGATGGCTCGCAGGGCGCGCTGAATGGTCAGCGCTTTCTGGTCGGCTAGACCGCCGCTGCGAATCGCGTCGGCGACGTCGGAGACGTCGGCATCCGCCACCGCGTCCCAATCGGGAAAGGCGGCCTGGAGATCGGCGAGCGCGCGTTCGGAGTTGATGTCGGTCGTGCTCTGAGAGAGGATCGTTCCGATCAGCCCGGTGACCGGATCGCCGCTGCTTTGGCGTGCCGGTTCACCCTGGTCGTCGCGCAAGCGGTCGAGGATCGTCGCAGCGAGTTGCACAGAATCCACGCGGCGTAGCCTCCCAGACATCGGCGTCGATTGTAGCAGCGCGAGTTGACGCCGCTCCGGCTGGCTGCGTATCATTTTTCGATGGTTGCGGAGTAGACCGCATTCGTACGAAGGCAGGCAACGTTTGCAACGGGTCCGCCGGCATCCGACCACCGATATGTTCATGAAGCCTCCGGCTTTGTCGGGGGCTCTTTTTTTGCTCGCGATGGGAGTGACATGAGCGAGTTGATCCTGCGCGGTGGGCGCGTCATCGACCCGGCCAACGGCGTCGACGCCGTTCTTGACGTGCTCGTCCGTGACGGCCGGATCGCGGCCGTGGGAGCGCAACTGGACGGGGGACCGGAGGCGGTCATCCGCGACGTGGCCGGTTGTCTGGTCGTCCCCGGCCTGATTGACGCGCACGTGCACTTCCGCGACCCCGGTTTCACCTACAAGGAAGATCTCCACTCGGGCGCCCGCGCGGCGCTCGCGGGGGGCTTCGTGCGCGTCTGTTGCATGCCCAACACCGACCCGGCGCTGGATACTGCCGAGCGCGTCGCCGATATCGTCGCGCGCGGCAAGGATACCGGCATCCACATCCATCCGGTGGGCACGATCACCGTCGGGCGACTGCTTGAGGACCTGGCGCCGCTGCGCGAAATGGCGGCCGCTGGCGCAGTGGGTTTCTCGGATGATGGCGAGAGCACCAGGCCGGAGGAGACGATGCGGGCCGCGCTACGCCTCTCCACCGAGCTCAACCTGCCAATCATGGTTCACTGTGAGGATCCGGAGCTGGCGCGCGGCGGCAGCATGCATCGCGGCGTTGTGTCGGCAGAGCTAGGAGATCCGGGTATCCCGGCCGCGGCCGAGGAGGAGTACATCGCCCGCGATTTGCGTCTGGCCGCGGAAACCGGCGGTTGGCTGCACGTCCTCCATGTCTCGACGGTGCGCGGGGCGGAGATGGTGCGGGCGGCGAAGGCTGCCGGGACACGGGTGACGGCGGAAGTGATGCCGCACCACCTGACGCTGACCGACGAATGGGTGGCAGGGCGGCGGCGCTTCGCTGGCGAGCCCGAGCCGCGCATGATCCTGGGCCGGGTCGACCCGAACGCCAAGGTCAACCCGCCGCTGCGACCGGAAGCTGATGCGCTGGGATTGGTTGAATTCATTCGCGACGGCACGTTTGACTTCATCGCGACCGACCACGCGCCGCACGCCGAGCGCGACAAGCCGGACGAGCTGGCCAAGGCCGCCTCAGGGATGCTGGGGCTGGAGGTCGCCATCCCGACGCTCGCCGAGGTCGTGCGGCGCGGCGATTTGGACTGGCCGCTGGTGATTCGCAAGCTGACCAGTGACGTCGCCCAGACGCTGGGATTGCCGGGCGGGACACTGACACCCGGCGAGCCGGCCGACATCACTGTCATTGACACCGAACGGACCTGGACACCCACACCTGAGGAGATTCAAAGCCGTAGCAAGAACACGCCGCTGATGGGCCTGGAACTGCGCGGCCGCGCCATCATCACCATAGTAGGAGGGAACATCCGCCACGATGTCGCCTGATGCCACCCGGCCGCAAGGAGCGCTCATCCTCGCCGACGGCCGTGTTTTCCGCGGGACGCCCTTCGGGGCGCTCGTCGATGCCGAAGGCGAGGCTGTCTTTACGACGACGATGACCGGCTACCAGGAGGTCGCCACCGACCCGTCGTTTAGGGGGCAGCTCGTCTGCATGACCTACCCCTTGATCGGCAATTACGGCGTCAATGACGAGGATGAACAGTCGCGCAGGCCCTGGATCGCCGGGATGGTCGTGCGCGAGTACTGCGAGCGGCCGAACTACTGGCGCTCGCAGGGCACGCTGGGCGAGTACCTGAAGCGGCACGGAATCCCCGGACTGGCCGACGTCGATACCCGCGCGCTAACGCGCCACATTCGCCTGGAAGGCGCGATGCCGGCTTTGCTCTGTTCCGATATTGGGAACCGGCGGATCGAGGACTTGATCGCGCGTGCGCGGGAAGCCTGGACCCCGGCTCAATCCAACGTCGTCGCGGATGTCTCGACGCCCGAGGCGCGACGGCTAGATCGAGATTCCGAAGTGCACATCGTCCTGATCGACTGCGGTGTGAAGGAAAACATCGTCGACGAACTGGCGCGGCGCGGCGCGCGGGTGACGGTCGTGCCGTTCGACACGTCTGCAGCCGAGATCATGGCGCTGGCGCCGGACGGCGTGCTAACGTCGCCGGGCCCCGGCGACCCCGACAACGCGGAGGCTACGACGACGGTCGTCGCCGAACTGGTCGGCCGCGAAATGCCGTTCTTCGGCGTCTGCCTGGGCCACCAGCTGCTGGCCCAGTCCATTGGCGCGACGACGAGCAAGCTGAAGTTCGGTCATCGCGGCGGCAACCATCCGGTCAAGAACCTCATCGACGGCAGCGTGCGCATCACGTCGCAAAACCACGGCTATCAGGTCGACGCTGCCTCGATCCCCACCGACCAGGGTTGGATCATCTCCGAGATCAATCTCAACGACGGCTCGGTCGAGGGGCTGGAGCACGAGAACCTGCCGGTCTTCAGCGTGCAATACCACCCCGAGGGTTCGCCCGGGCCGCTGGACAGCGAAGCGCTGTTCGACCGCTTCATCGACATGGTCCGCGAGCGTAAGCAGCGCGCGCTGGTGGGAGCGACGGCATGAAACCGATCCGTAAGGTGCTGGTGATCGGCTCCGGACCGATCGTCATCGGCCAGGCCGCCGAGT
>DATGQR010000076.1:0-3068 GCA_035304105.1 Thermomicrobiales bacterium
ATCACCAGCAGGTAGACGCAGCCGGTCACGAAGATCAGCAGGCCAATCGACGCAAATTCGAACATCCTGAACCCGCCGATGCCGCTCTGGTCGGCCAGCTCACTCGCCAGGATGTTCGTCGACGTGCCGATCAGCGTTGTCACGCCGGCAAGCTGGGCGACGTACGAGAGCGGGATCAGGAGCTTCGATGGCGAGCGCCGTGTGTCACGCGCCATGCGGATCACCGCCGGGATCAGGATCGCCACGGCCGCGGTGTTATTGATAACCGCCGAGATCGGCCCGGTAACGGCCTGGATCGTGATGAGCTGGCGTCGCTCCGACTCACGGCCCCACTGGACCATCATCCGCGACACGTAGTTGATCGCCCCGGTGCGCTGGATGCCGGCGCTGAGTATGAAGACCGCCACAACCGTCACCGTAGCCGGATTGCTGAACCCGGAGATGGCGTCCTGAATTGTCAGTTCCAAGGGTTCGTGCAGCACCAGGACGAGCGCCATAATCCCGAACGCGATGAAGTCAATCGGGTAGATGTTGAGAGCAAAGAGCGCGAACGTCACAAGGAGAATCCCGAAGGCCAGCCCCATCCCCAGGGTCAGCTCCATCGCGTCGACCTCACCAGCTCTTCGCTTGGATCAAATACCGGCCTCGGACTTGAAGCGCTCGATGATCTCGATCTGCCGCTCGGGCCCCTCCCAGCCACCGCCCATCGTGACGATGGAAACATGCGTCGCCCCGGCCTCGCGCCAAGCCTCGACGGCGGCCGGCCAATCACTCTCCGGGATCTGGTTCAAGTTGATGCGACCTTCGAGGCCGATGTCATTGGGATCACGGCCGGCCTCGCGAGCCGCCTGGGCGATGATCTCCAGATTGCGGCTCAACTCGTCGCCCGGCATGCCGCGCGGGAAGTAGCCGTCACCAAGCCGTCCCACGCGCTTGAGGGTGGCCTCGACGTAGCCGCCCAGCCAGATCGGAATCGGCTGCTGAACGGGAAGCGGGTTGATCCCGGCGTCCGGGATGCGGTGCCAGCGCCCCTCGAAGTCGACTACCTCATTCGTCCAGAGGCGCCGGAGAACGGCGATCTGCTCCTCGGAGCGCGCGCCGCGATTGCGGAAGTTCTCGTTGAGCGCGATGTATTCGACCTCGTTCCAACCGACGCCGACGCCCAATCGCAGGCGACCGTTGCTCAAGCGGTCGAGCGAGGCGGCCTGCTTGGCGACCAGCGCGGTCTGGCGCTGCGGCAAGATCAGCACGCCGGTTACGAACTCCAGCCGCTCGGTGAACCCGGCGGCGAAAGAGAACAATACGAAGACCTCATGGAACAAGGACTCGTGTGAATACGAGCCGGTCCAGCCCGGCCGACTGGCTGTGTTCGCGCCCAGCACGTGGTCATATGCCAGTAGGTGGGTGTAGCCCAGATCCTCGACTGCCTCGATGAAGGCCCGCACGCCGCCGGCATCCGCGCCGATCTCAGTTTGGGGGAAGACAACGCCGATCTTCATGCCTGAACCCTTCAGGTGCGCGCCCGCATTGGCGCGTCGTGGCTTCGATTGCGGAGAAGCAGAATGACAAGCGCAGTTCCGTCAGGGTAGTGTAACGCGAGTCGAACGGTGCGCATTTCTTGACGGGAGGCGGCTACGCATCCAATTCGCTTCGGTATCTGGACGGGGCAGGCCAAACCCTGGCATGAGACGCTGGCCGAGTGGCAGATGATCGAGCTGCTGGGCTTCGACTGCGCCGGGCTGTGCGATCACTTCATGCCAACCAACGGCGACGATGACGGCTGGTACCACGAGGGCTGGACGCTGCTGGCCGCGCTGGCCGCTCGCGTGCCGCGCGTGCGCCTGAGCATCCTCGTCACCGGCAACACCTACCGCCACCCGGCGCTGCTCGCCAAGGAAGCGGCAACAGTCGACCACATCAGCGGCGGCCGGCTCGACCTGGGCATCGGCGCCGGTTGGTTCGCTCGCGAGCACGACGCGTACGGCTGGGAGCTACACGAGCCGGGTGAGAGGGTCGACAAGTTCGAGGAGGCGCTGCAGGTCATTGATGCGCTGTTTCGCCAGCGCCGGACAACTTTCCAAGGTCGCTTCTACCAACTGGACGACGCGCCATTCCAGCCCAAGCCCATCCAGAAGCGCATGCCGATCATGATCGGCTGCCAGCGGCCCAGGATGCTGCGACTCGTCGCGAAGTACGCCGACATCTGGAACGTCAATCACAACGCGGCCGCGATGCGCGAGATGGGCGCGACGCTGAACCGCGCCTGCGCCGAGGTCGGCCGGGATCCGCGCGAGATCCGCTGGTCGGCCTTTGCCTTCGATGACGTCCTCGACCGCGACCCGTTCGGCAGCCTCGACGACTTCCGCCGGCTCACCGAGGACTACCTCGCGGCCGGCGCGACTGAGATCTACTACCGCATTCCTGAGACAGAGCGCGGCATCGAGGTCATGCGCCGGGCGGCCGAGATCCTCGACGACTATCGATCTTTCACCCCCGCTACCCGGTGAACTCCAGGATGTGCAGCCCGAGCCCGGTGCGATCGGATACGTAGATCAGCCCCTCCTGGCGGTCGAAGTAGACGTCGTTCGACTGCGGACAGGGATACTCCAGCGTCCCGGCCGGCAGGTAGAAGCCGACCTCGACCGGCTTGAACGGGTTCGACCAGTCCACGATCCGCAGCCCGCCGGCGAACCAGACGACGTAGAGCAGGTCGCCTGCCTGCATGTCCAGCCAGAGGTTGTGGGCCCCGTAGCGCGTGCCGGTCGCGCACCAGCGCGGATCAACCGGGCGCATCGAGTCCGGATCGATGTCGTGCGGCATGAAAGTCGAGATGAGCAGCGGCTCGTCGCGGTTGCGCATGTCGTAGAAGCTGACGAAGGCCGGCGGCTGAGCGCAGTCGTTGCTGATCGTCTCGGTGGCGGCGATCCCGAAGTCAGAGCCCTCGGGAACCAGGAAGGTGTGATAGGCGCCGGGCCAGCCGTGCGTCTCGTGCGGGTTGTGGCGCCAGACAAAGCGCGGATGACGCCGGTCGGTCAGGTCGAACATCCCGATCCCGCCGTGCCAGAGGC
>DATGQR010000077.1:0-10065 GCA_035304105.1 Thermomicrobiales bacterium
CAGCGCCCCCAGAAGCCCGAGAATGACCTCCAGCAGCGCCCGGCGCACCCCCACGCCGTGTCCCACGAAAAAGGCCTGGCCATAGCCCAGCACCCCGGCCCCGAGCGGCATCGCCAGCCAGGTCAGCCCGTAGAGCAGCGCTGGCCAGCCATCGCCCAGCAGCTGATAGCTCGCGCCGCTCACCACCGCCAGCGCAAACCCCGCCAGGCTCGCCGGCCGCCGCACGCGCACCGGATCGCCCAGCAACCGCGCCAGAATGCCCCGCTCTTCGTCCATCGGCCTCCTCTCCCACCTGCCTGCCCGCGTCGAAGCCTACATGAGAGGGATGAGGGATTAGGGATTAGATGGGTGTCTAGGACCATCGGTGGGTTCGGACTCGCTCGCGCCGCAAGCCCGCACCAACACCGTGTGGCCTGGGGATGGCCGCCCCGTTCAACTACCCCTACGGTCATGCACAGGCACAGCTGCAATGTACGGTCAGAGGATTCGAACGGGAGGACGTGAGGGATTGCGCGGCTCGGAGCCAGTCGTTCGATTCAACGCATCTGGGCGAAGACAGCGCCGACTGCGCGGGGACTCGACTCCACCAAGCCCCTGGGCACACACCTAATCCCTAATCCCTGGTCCCTAATCCCTACGAAACTCCGGGGGTTCGGCGCGGACGGGGACGCCGGCGCGGCGGAGGTGCTCCTTGGCCTCGGCGATCGTGTACTGGCCGAAGTGGAAGATCGAAGCCGCCAGGACGGCGTGCGCGCCGCCCTCGACGAAACCCTCCACCAGGTGGTCGAGCGTGCCGACGCCGCCCGAGGCGATCACCGGGACCGACACCGCATCCGACACGGCGCGCACCAGCGGGATGTCGTAGCCCTCGCGGGTGCCGTCGGCGTCGATGCTGTTGAGCAGGATCTCGCCGGCGCCCAGCTCGACGCCACGCCGCGCCCACTCGATCGCGTCCATGCCCGTGCCCCGCCGGCCGCCGTGCGTCGTCACCTCCCAGGAGTCGCCGGAGCGCCGCGCGTCGATTGAGAGCACGATGCACTGCGAGCCGAAGCGCGCGCTGCCCTCGGCCAGCAGCTCCGGGCGCTGCACGGCCGCGGAGTTGACCGCCACCTTGTCGGCCCCGGCGCGCAGCAGAGCGTACATGTCGTCGGTCGTGCGGATGCCGCCGCCGACGGTCAGCGGGATGAACACCTGGCGCGCCGTGCGCCGCACCACGTCGATCATCGTGGCGCGGCCCTCGCTGGTCGCGGTGATGTCGAGGAAGGTGATCTCATCGGCGCCCGCCGCGTCGTAGGCCGCCGCCAGCTCGACCGGGTCCCCGGCGTCGCGCAGGTTGGTGAACTGGACGCCCTTGACGACGCGCCCGCCGTCCACGTCCAGGCAGGGAATGATCCGCCGCGTCAGGCTCACGCTGTGCCGTTCCCTCCATCCCCGTCGCTGGCGCGCGGGGCCGCGATGCTGCGTCCGGCGTCCAGGTCCGCCTCGCGCCGCTCCTGGACGACCTGCTCCAATTCCTCCTGCACCTGGTCCAGCTTGCGGCGCGTGCGCATCTCGTGGAGGTGCCAGACCTCGCGGCGAATCCGCAGGTCGGCGTCCTCCAGCTCGTCGACGTGCATCTCGATGCGGCTGAGCTGGTAGCCCAGCTCGCGGATGCGGTCGGCCTGGTCGTCGATGCGGTCGTTGACGCGCTCGTGATTGTCGGAGATCGTCTGGCGCACGTCGCGGATGGCCACGTCGAGCTGGACGCGCAGCTCGTCGATGCGCTCGCTCAGCAGCTCGTCGCGCTCGCGCGTCTGCTCGTAGATGCGCGCCAGCTCCTCGCGCACCGACTCGTCGACGCGCCGCAACTGGTCAAGCGCCGGGTCGACGTGCTTGATCGAGTCGCGCAGGTCCTCGATCTGCGCCTGGTGCTGGTCAAAGATCGGGATGATCTCGGTGACACGGCTCTCGATCGTGTCGTCACGCTGGTCGAGCTCGGCGTCACGCCGGCGCGAGTCCTGCTCGACGATGCGGATGGCGTCGTCCAGCGTCGTCAGGTCGCGCGCCGTCTGGGCGTGTTCGTTGCGCACGCCCTCGATCGAGTCGCGCACGATGCGGATGGCCTCGTTGTTGCGCTCGGCCATCGAGGCGACGTTCTCGATCAACGCCTTCAGCTCCTCATAGCGGCGCACCTCGTCGAGGTCCTCGTCGCGCCCCCGGCGGATCGCCTCCAGCGCCTCGGCGACATGCGACTGGAGCGCCCGGATCGGCCGGTTCATCTCGTCAATGCGGGCGTCCAGCTCGGTCAGCTGCTCGCGGATGCGGGTGTCCTCCAACTGCCGCGCCTGGGACGACTGGGCGACCTCGTGGCGGTGCTGCTCCAGCGCCACCCGCAGCTCGGCAAGCCCGGCCTCGTAGTGCTTGAACTGTTCCTCGCCGCGCCCCTGGCGATGGACCAGCTCGCGCACCAGTGAGCGCATCTCGTCGAGCTGGGTTTGCAGCGTGGCGACGCGCACCTCGTCGCGGCGCCGGCGCTCGTCATCGCGGATCGTGTCTCGAAGGTCGTTGTGCGAGCTCATGCAGGATCCCCTTCTCCACCACCATTCGCCGACCACTCCCATTCGCCCGGCCCGAGCGTCAGATTGCCCGTGTACAGCGCCTGCCCGACGATCGCCGCCTCGACGCCCGGGATAGCCGCCAGGCGGTCCAGGTCCGCCCGCCGCGCCACCCCGCCGGAGGCGATCACGGCCGGCCCGCGACCGGCCACCGCCGCCACGGCCTCGAAATTCGGCGCCGTCAGCGTGCCGTCGCGCTCGATGTCGGTGTAGACGATGCGCTCGACGCCCCGGGCGGCCATCTCGTCGATCAGCCGCTCGGCCGGTGTCTGGCTCGTCTCGCGCCAGCCGTCGGTCGCCACCAGCCCGCCGCGCGCGTCGATCCCGACGATGACGCGCTCCGGCCCGTAGCGCGCGATCAGGGCGCTCACCAGCTGCGGGTCGCGCACCGCGGCCGTCCCGATGATGACGCGCGCCACGCCGCCGTCCAGCAATTCGGCCGCGTCCTCGACCGTCCGCACCCCGCCGCCGACCTGCAGCGGCACGTCCAGCCCGGCGGCCATCGCCCGGATGATCTCGCGCTGCGAGGCCACTCCCGAGCGCGCGCCGTCGAGGTCGACGACGTGGATCAGCCGCGCCCCGGCCTCCTCCCAGCGCCGCGCCACGGCCAGCGGGTCGTCGTCATAGACCGTCTCGCGGTCGTAATCGCCCTGGTAAAGGCGCACGCAGCGCCCGCCCCGCAGGTCGATCGCCGGGATCACCAGCATCAGGCGACTCCGGACCCCGCGCGCGTCTCCACGCCAGCCTCGCGCTCGACCAGCGCGGCGAAGTTGGCCAGCAAGCGCAGGCCGTTGGGGCCGCTCTTCTCCGGGTGGAACTGCACGGCCATGACCGCCCCGCGGCCGACCGCCGAGACGAATGGCGCGCCGTAGTCGGTCGTCGCCAGCACGGCGTCGTCATCGTCCGGATAGCAGGCGAAGGAGTGCGCGAAGTAGAACTCGGCGCCGTCCGGGATGCCGGCGAACAGCGGGTGCTCGCGGCCAGCCAGGCTGAGGTCAACCGCGTTCCAGCCCATGTGCGGCACCTGCAGATCGACCTCCAGCAGCCGCGCCGTGCCGGGGATCACGTTGAGGCACTCCTGGCCGCCGTGCTCCTCGCTGGCCGTCATCAGCGCCTGCATCCCCATGCAGATGCCCAGGTAGGGCCGGCCACTGGCGATGTAGGCCAGCAACGGCTCGACCAGCCCGGCCGCGTCCAGGTTGCGCATCGTGTCCCGCGCCGCGCCGACGCCGGGCACGATCACTCCCGCCGCGCCGGCAATCTCCGCCGGGTCAGTCGTCAGCCGCGCGTCAACCCCGATGCGCTCCAGCGCATTGACCACGCTCTGCACGTTCCCGGCTCCGTAATCGACGACTGCTATCACTGGCTTGCCCCGTTCCGGTATGCCCCCGAGATCTCTTCGATGACCGCCACCACGCACTCGGAGAGAGACTGGAGATTGTAACCACCCTCGAGCACCAGCGCGAGGCGCCCCGCGCACAGCTCCCTGGCCGCCTCGGCGATCGCGCGCGCCATCCAGCGGAAGCCCTCGGTCGTCACCCGCATGTTGGCCAGCGGGTCGTCGACGTGCGCGTCGAAGCCGGCCGAGACGACCAGCAGCTCGGGCGTGAAATCGCCCAGCGCCGGCAGGACCAGCTCCTCGAAGGCGCGCTGGTAGACGTCGTCGCCAGTCCCGGCCGGCAGGGGGATGTTGAGCGTCGTGCCCTCGGCGCCCGCCCCGCCGCGCTCGTGCTCGGCGCCGGTGCCCGGGTAGAAGGGGTACTGGTGAAGCGAGACGAAGAGCGTCTCCGGGTCGTCCCAGTAGATCGCCTGGGTGCCGTTGCCGTGGTGCACGTCCCAGTCGACGATCGCGACCCGGCCCAGGCCCCGGTCGCGGCGCGCGCGCTCGACGGCCACGGCGACGTTGTTGAACAGGCAGAATCCCATCGCGCGGGCCGGCTCGGCGTGGTGGCCGGGCGGGCGCACCAGCGCGAAGGACGGCCGGCCCGCCAGCGCCGCGTCGACCGCCGCGCTCGCCCCGCCGGCCGCCAGCAGCGCCACTTCATAGGAAGCGGGCGAGACGTAGGTGTCCGGGTCGATCCAGCCGCCGCCCGTCCGGGCCACGTGGCGCACGCCCTCGATCAGCGAGCTATGGTGCGCCAGCTCCAGGTCGGCCTCCGCCACCGGCTCGGGCGCGACGATGTAGTGACGCGCGAAGACGCCGGCATGCTCCAGCGCCTGCTGCAGGGCGTCGATGCGCGCGGGACGCTCCGGATGGCTACCCGTGTCGTGATCCCGGTAGCGCTCCGACCAGATTATCGTCATAACATCGCTCGCTTCCATGCGGCAAGTATGCCCCACGGCGCGCGCCTGACACCTCCAGCGCTCCTGAGCCGGAGATTCGTGAGACGGGGAAGCCCGGCCACCCGGACGCCAATCGTCGCCTCGCAACCCACGATCCCGTTGCGGGCGCCCCGTACATCACCTGGCCGCCCGCAGGAACCGTGCTTATTCATCATCATTGGGGTCGGGTACCACTCCCAATGCGATTTGGGGTGGGCCGCAGCCGGTTCGCCGCAGAGATGCCCCGCCAAACGTGAAAGTAGGGTGGAGCAAGGCTCCACCCCTCCTCTGATCTGTGCGACGACCCGGGCGCGTCGCCGCTATCCAGTCAGGTCGATACCGTCTGGTTTACGGCACGATCTGGCCGCCGAGGGTCGCGGTTTGCCCGACGCCCCCGAGAACAACCGAGTGCGTCGCATCGGCGGTGGTGCTGTTCTGCCAACCGCCGACAGCAACCGAGCCTGGCCCACCGGTAACGTTCTGTTGGCCGCCGACAACAACCGTGTGTGCCGCGTCGATATCGGTCGTGTTCTGGTAGCCACCAACCGCAACCGACGCTTCCCCAAAGGCATTGTTCTCCGCACCACCGACAACCACCGAGGTTGTCCCGTCGGCGGTATTCGACTGGCCACCAGTGATCGTCGACCAGGTGCCGCTGATCGCGTTGTCGTAGCCCGCCACGACACCGCCGACACCATCATAGCTATGGTACGGGCCAACCACGAGGTTGTGCGAGCCGTTGCGCTTGGACGCGTCGTCGTCGTTCGCCTCGTTGTAGCCGATGATCAGGTTGCCGGTCCCGTCGGGTTCCACCCCGGTCCCGCCCAACCCGTTGGTGATCTGCACGTTGCAGCCTTCGAAGAGCGCCGTTTCCTCATCCGGAGCCGAGAGGCACGCCGGCACGCGCTCGTTCAGCGCACTGAAGTCCGACCCCAGGTTCGCGACATCTTCCTGCAGGTCTTCGAGCGCCGCCGACAGCTGGCCGAGGTCGCCCAAGACGGCGCCGCCGGCCCAGTCGATCTGCGTCTCGGTCGCCGTGCAGTTGGGCGCGCGGCCCGGCATGATGATGCGTGCCTGGCCGGTGTAGCGGTTCACACAGGCATGCACGACGTCATCTCCGGAGTGCGACGCCGTGACCGAGCGCGGGCCAAACGGAAGTGCTGCGGCCACCGCCAGCCCCACGCCAACTCCCAGCCCCAGCGCGAATAAACCCAGTACGAGCCACACAGGTCGACGCGCGAGTGGCGCTTCGAGGCCCTTGATCACAACCCGTCCCCTTTCCAGGAACATCCATTTAGCCCAATGACCTTCAGATGATCGTACACAATCGGTCATTCTTATTGCTGGGCACATTCGTCCTGAGTAGAAGGATCACATCGGGTGTAAGGGTCGTACTCTTGGACTGCCGCTCCCGGACTTTCGTATCCCCGCTGGCGCGGGCGGCCCGCCGCAGAGGTGGCGCGGGGCGCAGGAAAGAAGGGCGGAGCCACGCCCACCCTTCTCCTGCCACGCATCTTGACGTGCCGCGCGGACTCCCCGATAGAGTCACAGGTCCTATGCCAGATGCCGCATCACCGATCCCCACCCGGGAACCGAACCTGCCGGCCTCCTCCGAGCATTGCCAGCGCGGATCAGCCTGATACGGCGCAGTCCCACGGCTACCGGCGATCACGTCCTACTCCCCCTCTCCCTCCGCGTCAGCGAGTGGGGGGAGTGCCCTCTGGGCCGCGGGCCAGGGGGCGTGAGCCCTCCCATACACATACGGGTCGTGCCGGTGGCCCTCGCCGCGGCGCTCGACCTCGCCGGCGGAGACCAGCGCCGCCAGGTGCTCTCGTGCCGTCCGGGGGGCCAGCCCCAGCGCGTTCGCCAGCGCCGGCACGGTCATGCCCGCTTCGCGCTCGGACAGCAGCGCCAGGATGCGCTCGCTCGCCCGCGTGTCCGCCGCGCGCTCACCGCTCACCTGCCAGCGCAGACCATCGCCGAGCTGCAGGCGCCAGCGCTGGCGCGGCCCGAAGCGCCCTTCGACGAGCACGCTCAAGCGGGTCACCTCGCCGTCGTCCGGCTCCTCGCCGTCGATCTGGTCGAGCGTGATCGTCTGGTCGACGCTGCCGACGATCGCCGACGAGCCGCGCGCCGCCAGCGACGGGTCGGCGCCGTGCTTGTTGCGGTGGTGGACGATGACGATCGCGCAGTTGGTCTGGTGCGCCAGCTGCCGCAGCGGGCGCAGCAACGCGGCCATCGCGTCGGCGTCGTTCTCCGGCTGGTAGTGCAGCTCGCGCAGCGGGTCGAGCGCCAGCACAGCCGGCGCGTAGCGCCCGATCGTGCGCGCCAGCGCCGTGAACGACGCCGGGTCGTCCAGCCGCAGCCACTGGTCCAGCGAGCCGTCGCAGGGACAGACGATCAGGTCCGGCGCGTCGCCCTGGCCCAGGCGCGCCTCCAGGCGCTCGCGCACCAGGGCGGGCGAGTCCTCGGCCGGCAGGTAGACCGCCTTGCCGGCCTCGACCGGGCGGCCCAGGAAGTCCGCCCCGGTGGCGACCGAGGCCAGCAGGTCGATGGCCAGCAGCGACTTGCCGGCCTTCGGGCGGCCCACCAGCAGCGTCAGCGAGCCGGCTGGGATCAGGCCCTCAATGATCCAGCTGTGCGCCGGGAATTCGAGCGCGCGCAGCTCGGCCAGCGTGTAGCCGGTCAGCGCGGGGATCTGAGCGGTCATACCGGCTGAACGTCCTTCCCGTTCTTGACGACGAACGACACCTGTTGCGCGGGCCTGCCGCCCGTGGCTGGCGCGGCGACCGGCGGGCCCGGTGGGGGCGTCGCCCGGCGCGGCTGGCTCTTCGGCAGGCCGGCCAGCACCTCCAGCGTTTCGACCGCCTCGCGAAAGCGCATGCCGGCGATCTCGCGCAGCCAGTCGATCGCGTCGCCGTAGTGCTGGCAGCCGAAGCAGTAGTAGCTATTCGTCGCCGGGTAGACGGTGAAGCTGGGCGTGCGCTCCTGGTGAAACGGGCACAGCCCCACGTAGTTCTTGCCCGAACGGCGCAGCTTGACCGCGCCGCCGAGCACGTCGAGGATCGGCACGCGCCGCTTCAGTTCGTCGAGATAGTCGCGGTCGTAGCCGTGGACCGGGCGCTGGTAGACGTAGCCGCGCTGGCGGCGTTCCTCGAGCGCCTGTCGGCAGGCGGCCTCCTCAGCCGCCAGCAGGCCCAGGTCATCCGGGCCGAAGTCAAACTCCAGGGCGCTGTTGGCCCAGAAGGCGTGCTCGATGGCCGCCAGGCGGTACTCCAGATCCTCGTCGTGCTCGAAGCGCGCTTTACCCAGCAAGTGGCGCACCAGCTGCGGGTCCGCCACGCGTATCTGTTCGCTCGCCGGCATGGGGTTCACCTCGCTTTGCTCGCCGGAGTCGAAACCTGTCTACTAGGTGAGCCATTTGAGGACCCCAAATCGTCGGGATTTTCGAGATCTATTTTTCATGTGGCGGAACATCGTCCCCCCTTAAGGGGGGACGGAATGTCCGCCGCCAGATGAATCGTCATCTGGCGGCAAGCGCCAGGGACACCCCTTCGGCCCCGCCGCCAGATGGAAAGCGTCATATTGCGCCATCAGCATGATGGAATCCATCTGGCGGCGGACGCCAGGGATACCCCCTCAGCTCCGCCGCCAGATGAACCGCGACCCCTCCCCCACCCGGAAATTTCCCCCGGCGCCAGCCAGAAACCGCCCCTACGGCGGTGGGACGGTCGGAATTCATCTGGCGGCGGACGCCAGGGATACCCCTTCGGCCCCGCCGCCAGATGAATTGCGGCATTGTGACGGGCAAATGGGGCCGAATCGCGGATTTGTATCTCAGAAACCCGACGATTTGGGGTCCCCGATGGGCTCACTAGATAGACGGCATCGTGCGACGAACGAAGCGGAGCGTGAGAGATGGCTGGTCAGCGGTGCGCGCACCCGGGCTGCCGCGCCTGGGCGGTGCGTGATGAGGCATATTGCGTGGCCCACCGGGGCCGTGACGAGACGGCGCTGCTCGCGGCCGGGTCGGACTTCACCGCCGGCGTACTGGCCGGGGAGCGCGAGCGGCTGGTGGATGGCCGCATCCTCGCGCTGATCGCCGAGGCCGGCGCCAACCGGGCGGTCGAGACGGAGGTCGGGGCGCTGCGCCTGCTGCTGTTGCGCGCCCTGGCCGAGGCCTCGCTGAACGGCGACCTGGGCGCGACGGCCAAGACCGTCGTGCGCCTGACCGACGCGATCGGCCGGCTGCTCAAAGTGCGCCAGACGCTGGAAGGCGGCCGCGCCTCCAGCCTGGAGCAAGCCCTGATCGACGTGCTGGTCGACATGGGCCTCGGCAACGAGGACGAGCCCTACGACGAGGCCCCACCCCCGGACGACGAACCCGGCTTCGCCGCCACCCTGGCCCGCGACTGATGCGCGGCGATCGGGGCAGCGCGACGGTGACGCAGCCGGCGTCAGAACGGGACGCGCGCGTGAATATTGCGCAAAACGCGCTCGTTGGCGAAAATGGCCGAGCGGATGCGTGTGGAAGCAAACGACTTTCTGGACGCCCGGCCGACGGCCGGTGGAGGGATGAACGTGCCGAGGTACGAGGGACGACTGGAGCTGACCTGGACGAACAAGCACCTGCGGCTGCTGGCCCACGAGGACGGCCGCTACGAGTGGCTGCCGCCGTCCGACTACCGCGTGGCCGAGGTGCGTCTGCTCCACGACGCCGGCGTGGTCGGCGCGACCCACCCGGATGAGGAGCGGGCGCGCGACAACCTGCTGATCCGCGGCGACGCATTGAACGCCCTGACGAGCCTGATCGAGCTGCCGGAGTTCGCCCGCGAGTACGTCGGCAAGGTCAAGCTGGCCTACCTCGACCCGCCCTTCAACACCCAGCAGTCGTTCCTGCAATACGACGACGCGCTGGAGCACTCCGTCTGGCTGACGATGATGCGCGACCGCCTGACCCAGGTGAAGACCCTGCTGGCCCCGGACGGCTCCGTCTGGGTCCACTGCGACGACAGCGAGCAGGCCTACCTCAAGGTCATGATGGACGAGGTCTTTGGGCGAGACAACTTCGTTGCCACGGTGATCTGGGAAAAAGCCAGTTCGGCTCGCAACGACGCTAAGCAGTTCTCTGTAGATCATGACTACGTGT
>DATGQR010000078.1:0-5873 GCA_035304105.1 Thermomicrobiales bacterium
GAAGAACTCGCCTGGTTGGCCGCTGTCTCGCGAGCGGCGCCTGGCCTCCTCGATCATCGTCCGGCTGACGTCGACGCCCACGGCGCGACCGGTCGCCCCGACGATCGCGGCCATAGCGCGCACGTCATCTCCAGCCCCGCAGCCGATGTCCAACACCCGGTCGCCGCGGTTGAGGTCGATCATCCGGTAGGTGTTCTGCTTGTACGCTTGGGCCGCCCTCGTCACCTCATCGAGATATCTGACCCGCGCCGTCGGGTCCTCGGACGCATCCACGTCCGCGAACGTCCTGCCCTGAGCGCGGTCATTGCCCGGTCGTTGCATGACGTGTCCTTTCGGGGAAGCTCTCTCCGTCGATCTCTCTCACGAAAAGTGAGCGCGCTCCATTGCCGTAACGAGTGAGCTGCTGTCCTCACATCTTCACGCCCGGGCTCCGGCGCTGCCCGGAGGGAGATGAAGGGCTACCCGCTCCCCGGGGATCGTGAAGGGAGGTGATGACGGGTAGCCCGCAACGAGGGCCGGCCGCGATCGTGGCGGGCAATCCAGACCGGCAGATGAATGTCACCGGCCATCAACAGATGCAGGAATCGACGCTGAGGATGGCCATGGAAAACTCCGGTCGTCGATGCCCTCATCCTCACGCGGCCTACTCCGCGATCTCCATCGCGATGTGTTCCTGGACCAGCTCGGCGGGTGGGGTGGCGCTGTGGAAGGGTGCCAGGGCCTGCTGGATCTCCGGGTCCTCGTTGAACTCGTCGAGGAATGGGCCGAACGCGGACCAGTCGGGGAAGCTGATCGCGGTGACGACGTTCGGGCCGGAGGTCGGGGCAAACATCGGGCCCAGCACCTGGAGGTAGCCGCCGTACCGGCAGGCGTGGCGCTGGACGAGCTGCCCGGCCGCCTGGGTGACTGTCTCCATGCCCGGCGCGATCTTCCAGGCGCGCACCGGCGTCACGCCGCCGAGCAGCGACTCCGGCCGCTCGCCCTCCTCATGGAACTTGAAGAGCAGGCCGGCGCCGCGGTGAACGGCCGGCGTCTCCTCGGAATGCAGGTGCGCCCAGAGCCGTTGGAACTCCGCGTCGGCCGTGAAGGCCTTGAGATAGTCGCCAAAAGCCGCTCCGTCGGGGAAGTCGGCGATGCTGTAGCAATGGTCTGCCGTCAGGTTGGCCGGCCCGGCCCAACCGTCGCTAATCAGCAGCAGCCGGAACGGCCCATCGCTGTAGTTCATGCGGGCAGCCTTGAACTCATAGAACATCTCGATGAGTGCCTGGAGCTTGCCGGGCTTGACCTCCCAGAAGTCGGCTCTGCGGATAACTCCCATGACACTCCTCCTTCTCAATCGATGCACAGTCGCCGGATCGTCGCGGATCAGCCTGCCGCTACATCGCCGCGCTCCTTTCCCCGGCTTCAGTCGGAGAGTGTGGCCGGCCGGACGCGGGCGAAGAGCGTGCCGGGCGCGGGGCGCCAGACGAGCACCGTCGCGACGTAGGCGAAGCCCATCAGCCCCAGGCCGAGCGCCGCGTAGCCGCCCAGGGCCACCAGCAGCCCGCCGAAGAGCCCGCCCAGCGCCGATCCAGCCTGGAGCATCGCCGAGTTGAGCGACATCGTCGTGCCCTGTCCGGCCGGCGAGTCGCTCGATACCAGCGTCACCAGCGCGACGTAGCCGAAGCCGCCCGTGGCCGATGCCAGCCCGATCAGCCCGATGACTGTCAGTGGCCCGATCGGCAGCGCCAGCGCGGCGGCCAGCAGCGCGCCCATCGCGATCGTCCCCAGGCCATAGACGGCGCGCAGGTCCCACCCGCCGAGCCGTCCACCGGCCAGCTTGGTGCCGATGAAGTAGCCGCTGCCGCCGACCATATAGACCCAGCCGATCTCTGCCGTGCTCATGCCTTGCTCGTGGTCGAGGTAGGCGCCGACGTAGGTCAGTACGCCGATCCAGGCGATCGCGCGGGCGACGGTCGCGAGGTTGAGCGCCAGCATCGGGCGGCTGGCGAACAGCGGACGGTATGCTGCCAGCACCGCGCTCGCCTCCAGCCGCCCGCTGTCGACGGCATCGTCGGGCAGCAGCCGGCGCACCAGTGCGACCCAGACGAGCCCCAGCGCGGCGACTACCGCGTAGGACCACCGCCAGGATGAGAAGCTGGCGACCAGCGTCAGGAAGGGGATGCCGGCGATGGCCCCGGCGGCGATGCCGGAGGCGACCCAGCTCATGGCGCGCCGGCGCTCGTCCCCGACGAAGAGCGAGCCGGCCATTGCCATCGTCGTCCCGGCCAGCACGCCGCCGCTGACCGCCGAGATCATCCGCGTGGCGAGCAGCCAGCCGAAGGTCGGCGCGAGCATCGTGCCGCCAGCGCTCAACGCGACGGCCGCCAGCCCGACGACCATCAGCCGGCGTTTGCCGTAGAGGTCGGCCAGCGGCCCGGCGAACAGGCTGATGATCGCCGCGCCGAAGAGTGTCGCCGTCGTGACTTGCCCGAGCACGGGCACCGAGACATCGAGGTCGCGCGAGATCACCGGCATGAAGGCGCCCAGCGAGGCCATGTTGACCATCCCGAGCAGCGTGCCCATCGCCAGCGTCAGGACGATCCCGCGCTGCTGGCCGAACCCCTGCGCGGATGGGAAGGAAGTGGCGGGCATCGTTGCCTCCCTCGTTCAGCGTTGATGTTGGCCGTCGACGAGTTCCTCGATGCCCGCCCCGCATGTGGCGAGCGTCCGGGCGAAGAACGCCCGCTGGTCCCAGGCGGCGCTGAGCTCGATGTCGGCCGGGCTGGGGATGCGCTTCATCGCGCGCTCCAGCTTACGGTCGCGCGCCACCAGGTGGGCGAAAAGCTCTGGGTAGGTCTGGCGCAGGTGCGTGGCCTGTTCGCGGATCAGGGTGAGGTCGTCGGGGCGCGTGCGCGTGGTCGTCATGGCAGCTCCTCCGGTTGGGACACCGCCAGGGAGGGGATGCCGCCAGCCGGAGGCGTCGCCGGGATCGGCGAATCGCGCGAGCTACGCATTTGACAGCATGCGCGGTCAATCGCGTAGCTCTGCGTACGGCTGCGCGGCCCCGGCCAGCGGCGCTGAATGTCTCTCTACGGAACAGGGTAGGAAGGGTACCTTAACAGTTTCTTAGCAAACAGTTCCTTCGAAACCGCGCTGCCACCGCTTCTTCCGGACAGTCCGGCTCTTGGGAATCGGCCCCGGGCTGGTTATCGTGGAAGTGGCGCCGGAGGAGGGAGAGGGGTGAGCGGCGCTTACGAGCCGAAGAGGCGGCCGGCGGCATCACCGGCGATGTAGAAGCCGGCGATGCCCATCGCCCAGGCTGTCGCCTCACCGGCGCTCCGGGCCATCCAGCCGTTGAGCCGCTCCAGCACCGGCTGGGCGCGGCCGTGGACCGCCAGGCGGATGGCCAGCAAGACCAGCGCCGGCGCCACCATCACCACGACATAACCTGCCAGTACCACCGGCCGCAGCGCCAGGTTGATGTCGCTGGTCGAGAGCAGTCCGATCGCCCCCAGATAGGGCAGCATCGTCGTCACCTCCGCCAGGCCGGCCACCAACGCCACCCGCACCAGCGTGTCCGGCGATGCCGATGACGTGGCGATGCGTTGACGCCAGCGCTCGTACCGCTCGGCGCCCCGCCGCCGCAATGTCTCAGACGACGGCAGCACGGCGAGCAGGAAGAGCCCCACTCCCAGGGCGAGCTGGAGGGCAGCCGCCGCCGGGGTGTCCAGCAGGTGGCTGTAGGCGTCCAACAGCGATCCGATGCCGAGTATCAGGGCGACCCCGACGCCGAAGTAGAAGACCGCGATCGTCGCCAGGTAGAGGATGTAGCGCGACACGATGATCCGGCCCGGTTCGAGCAGCAGCCAGATCGGGATCACCAGCGTCCCGATGCTCGTACTGTCGATCAGCGCCAGCACCGCCAGTGTCCCCAGCAGCACGATGCTCATGCGCCCGCGTCAACTCCTTCCATCCTTCCAGAATCCTGCCACACCCACCATTCGCCATCGCCCCGGCCACAGCAGGCAACCGGCACTGACAGACTCGTAGGGGTCGGGTACCTGCGGAGTGGATACGGAGGTCATCCTGAGCCTGCCGAAGGATCTACTTGACCGCCACGACGTATCGGGGAAATCGAATCTCACCCGAACGCTCCGGCTGTCGCCAGGTCCTTCGGCGGGCGATCAATTCATCTGGCGGCGGGGCCAAAGGGGTGCCCTTGCCGCCCGCCGCCAGATGAAAAGCGTCAGATTCAGCCATCAGCGTGACGGATTCCATCTGGCGGCGGAGCCAAAGGGGTGTCCCTGACACTTGCCGCCAGATGGATTTCCTCGCCCGCCGACATACATCACGACGCTGCTAGGGCAGGTCCAGGCCGTAGTCGTTGCGCGCTTGCTCCAGCGTGATGATCTCGTCTTCCAGGTCGCGGAGCACCTGCTCCCGCGGCCGCTCCGAGGGCGGGCCGTAGCCGCCCGAGCCACCCGTCTGGACCGTCAGGACGTCGCCTGGCTCCAGCAGGGTGGGGATGGCGGTGTCTTCCAGGCGCGTGCCGTCCGGCCGGTCGAGCCAGATCAGGGCGCGGCCGCCCGGCCCGCCGCCTTCGAGACCCCAGGGCGCGCTCAGCCGCCGGCTGGTCGAGCCCCCGTAGGCCGGGTGGTGGTCGCGCACTCGGATCGAGCGGCGCAGCGCCATGCCGCCCCGCTGCCGCCCGGCGCCGCCCGTGCCCGAGGCCAGCTCGTAGCGCTCGACGACCAGTGGGTACTCCTGCTCCAGGCTCTCGACCGGCAGGTTGCTGGTGTTGGTGACGTGCGTTTGCACCCCGTCCAGCCCGTCCTTCGTTGCCCGCGCGCCGAACCCGCCGCCCAGCGTCTCCAGGTAGGAGTAGTAGATGCCCGTGCGCGGGTCGACGCCCGAGAAGGTGATCGAGGTGTTTGCCCCGGTGCAGGCCGCGATCACCCGCTCCGGCGCGGCCTGGGCCAGCGCCCCCAGGATCAGGTCGACCACCCGCTGGCAGGTCTGGGTGCGGCTGTTGATCGCCGCCGGCTCGGAGCAGTTCAGGATGCTGCCCGGCTCGGCGATCACCTGGATCGGCCGGTACATCCCGGCGTTGGGCAGGATCGTCGGGTCGACCACGATCTTCACGGCGTAGTAGCTGGTCGCCAGCAGCGCCGTCCAGACCATGTTCAGCCCGGCCCGCACCTGCGGCGGGTTGCCACTGAAGTCCAGCCGGATTTCGTCGCCGTCCACCGTCACCGCAACCCGGAACTCCAGCTCCTGCTGCCCCAGCCACTCGCAGTCGAAGTGGTCGCAGAAGCGGTAGGTGCCGTCGGGCAGCTGGCTGATCCCGGCGCGCGTCTGCCGCTCGGCGTAGTCGAGCAGCGCGTCGCCGGCCAGCTTGATCGTCTCAGCGCCGTAGCGCTCGCACAGTGCCTGCATCCGCCGCACGCCCAGCCGGTTGGCCGCGAACTGCGCCCGCAGGTCGCCCAGTCGCTCGCGCGGCACCTGGCAGTTCAACAGGATGAACTCCAGGATGTCCTCGCGCAGTTCCCCCTTGTCGAAGATCTTGACTGGCGGGATCCGCAGCCCCTCCTGGTAGATGTGGGCGTGGCCTCGGTCCACGAAGTCGGCGTGGTGCGAGAGGTTGGCGACGAAAGCCACGATCTCGCCGTCATAGAAGACCGGCGAGAGCACGACGATGTCCGGCAGGTGCGTCCCGCCGCCAGTGTAGGCGTCGTTGCCGATGAACATGTCGCCGGGGTCAATCTCCTCCGGCTTGTGGCGGCGCAGCACCTCCTCGACCAGCCCCATCAGCGAGCCGAGGTGGATCGGGATGTGCTCGGCCTGGGCCAGCGTGCGGCCCTGCGCGTCGAAGAGGATCGTCGAGCAATCGC
>DATGQR010000079.1:0-3542 GCA_035304105.1 Thermomicrobiales bacterium
CGACTCGCGCACCTGAACCGAGGCCACCTCCCAGCGCGCGCCATCCAGCCGCGCCATGATGGCATTGACCGTCTCCTCGTTTGGAAGCTCGGCCTTGGCGCCGTCGACGCGATTGAGCCGCGCGCGGAAATCCTTCGGCTCGTGGCCATTGCCGGTCCGCTTGGCCAGATCGGCATCCAGCGTCCAGTACTCGGTCGACTCGAACTCCTGGATCTCGCGCTCGCGCTGCACCACGATGCGCAGTGCGGCGGACTGCACGCGCCCGGCCGACAGGCCGCTCTTAACTTTCTTCCAAAGGAGCGGCGAGATCGAATAGCCGACCAGCCGGTCGAGGATGCGCCGCGCCTGCTGGGCGTCCACCAGGCGCGTGTCGATCTCGCGCGGGTTCTCCATCGCAGCGCGCACGGCGTCCGGCGTCACCTCGTGGAAGACGACACGCTTGAGCGGGATATCCTTCGGGTTCGTCGCCTCGACCAGGTGCCAGGCGATCGCCTCGCCCTCGCGGTCTGGGTCAGTGGCCAGGATCAGTTCGCGGGCGTTGGAGACGAGCTTGCGCAGTTCCTTGACACGCGACGACTTGTCGCGCGGGATGAGGTACTTCGGCTCAAAGTCGTTATCGACATCAACGCCCATCACGCTCTTCGGCAGGTCGCGGACGTGCCCCATCGAAGCCTGCACGTCGTAGGCGCGACCCAGATATCGGCTGAGCGTACGCGCCTTGGCGGGCGACTCGACGATGACTAAGCGCTTGCCCGGCGAGGAGCGGCTGGTGGTTTGCTTTTTCTTCTTGGTCTTGGTTGTCGTAGCCATGGCTCCCAATGATGATGTCTAGAACAGTCGTACGTACGCGGCTGCTGAACCGCTCCCAACTCTAACAGGTCTCGATATCGCAGAGAACGGATCCGGGATGATGCCACACTTTGGTGATCTTTGCGTAGGCCCCACCCGGGCTAATTGCGGACGTAATACCCGGCGCCCTGCTGCCGCACCAGGCCCTTGAGCTCGAGTGCAAGTAGCACGCCGCTGGTCTCTTGTATAGCGATACCACTTTCGCTACACAGTTCGTCAACGTGGCGCGGGTCGGCGCCGATCAGCTCGTAGAGCTTGCGCTCGGCTTCGGACTCCGGCAGCTCCAGGCGCGTCTGCACGGCAGCCCGCACGGCGTCGACGGCCAGCTCGTCGAGGATGTCCTGCGCGCTCGTCACCAGCGTCGCGCCGTCGCGGATAAGCTGATGACAGCCGGCGCTGGCCGGAGAGCGCGCCGAGCCGGGCACGGCGTAGACGTCGCGCCCCTGGTCGGCCGCGAAATTGGCGGTGATCAACGCCCCGCTCTTGCGAGGCGCTTCAACCACGAGCACGCCACGTGACAGTCCGCTGATAATCCGGTTGCGAGCGGGGAAGTTACGAGCGTCGGGCTTCGTGCCGAGCGGGTACTCACTGACAAGCGCGCCTTCATTGATAACGCGCTCGGCAAGCTTTCGATTCCGCGACGGGTAGATGACGTCGACCCCCGAACCCAGCACGGCAATGGTGCGGCCCCCACCATCCAGCGCGGCGTGATGCGCCACCGTATCGATGCCCAGCGCCAGACCGCTCACCACCGTGACCTCGGCGCGCGCCAGGTCCAGCGCAAAGCGGCGCGCCATATCCGCGCCGTAGGGTGTCGCCTTGCGCGTGCCGACGATCCCGATCGCCAGCTCATCCTGCGGCAAGAGCGTGCCCAGCACATAGAGCAGCGCCGGGGCGTTGGCGGTCTCCCGCAGCATGCGCGGGTAACGCTCGTCGTCGATCGTCAGCACATCGACGCCGGCCTCCCGGACGCGCTCGATCTCCGCCTCGGGGTCGATCTCGCGGCGCGCCTCGGCGATCGCGGCGGCGGCCCGCTCGGAGAGGCCGATCGCGCGCAGGTCGGCCTGGCTCGCCTGCCAGGCTTCGCTCAACGTGCCGAATGCGTCGCGCAGCGCCAGCAGCGTGGCCGAACCGACACCGGACATGCGGTGAAACGCGACCCAGTACGGCAGCTCGGCGTCGAAACTCACAGCGCGACCTTTCCTGCGCATCAAGCGTGGGAGTCTAAGCAGCACCGGCGCTCCCGTCAATCTCCGTTCAGGCAACCGTCCAATGCCGCCTATCAAGGTACAATGCCGCTCTACCCGGGGACCAGAACGCGCCCCCAACTCACCGGCAGATCGACCAAGGAGGATGGTGATCCCGTGAAAATTGACCTGCTTCCATATGCGTATTTCCGTGGCGAGATCGTCCCGGCCGAGGACGCCAAGATCAGCATCGCGACCCACGCGCTGCAGTACGGCACCGGCGCCTTCGCCGGCGTCCGCGGCTATATGGACGCCTCGGGGGAATCGATCAACATCTTCCGGCTGGCCGATCACGCCAAGCGCCTGATGGACAGCGCCAAGCTGCTGCGCGCCGACCTGCCGCTCGACGCCGCCGGGGTCGCCAAGGCGATCGAGGATCTGACGCTCAAGAATAACCCGCAGTCGGACATCTACATCCGCCCGTTCGTCTACAAGTCGGCGATCGAGTTGAGTCCGCGGCTCAAGGATGTCGAGTCCGACCTGGCGATCTACCAGATCCCCTTCGGCGACTACTTCGCCATGGATCGCCCGCTCAAGTTCTTCGTCTCGGCCTGGGTGCGGAGCACCGACAACAACATCCCCAGCCGCGGCAAGATCACCGGCGCCTATATCAACTCCGCGTTCGCTAAGGACCAGGCCGAGGAGGCCGGCTGCGACGACGCGCTGATGTTGAACTCCAACGGCAAGGTCTCCGAGGCCAGCGGCGCCAACTTCTTTATTGTCCGCAACGGCCGCCTGGCGACGTCGCCGATCACCGGCGACATCCTGGAAGGCATCACCCGGCGCACCATCTTCGAACTGGCCGACGAGTTGGGCGTGCCGGTCGACCAGCGCGAGATCGACCGCTCGGAGCTCTACATCGCCGATGAAGCTTTCGTCTGCGGCACCGGCGCGCAGATCGCCGTCGTCGGCGAGATTGACGGCCGCAAGATCGGTGACGGCACGCAGGGTCCGATCACGCGCCAGCTGCAGGAGCGCTTCTTCGATATCGTGCGCGGCAAAGACAAGGCCTACGAGCACTATCTGACGCGTGTTCCGGTCCACGGCTAGCACGCGCCATTAAAGGCCTGGAGGGTATTGTCGGGCGTCGAGAGGGCGTGATAGTCTGCGAGCGGGTGGCCACGCACGCGTAGCCGGTGGGGGACCCGCGAGCGATGCGTATCGTGCTATACTGCCAGTGTTTCGATCCGCGTTATGCAAACCATTGACCGACCGAGCCACTCGCAGGCCCGGGTTGCCGGTTGGCAGGCTGGTGAGCGCGGGGAGGCGCCAGACCGGCGCGGCAACACGGATCGAATCGGGGTACGGGAGTCCTGACTACCGGGAGGCGAAGAAGGAGCAGTTATGGAACCTCTCCTAAGCGTGAATAACATGCGCACGCAGTTCTTCACGCAAGATGGCGTCGTCAAGGCTGTTGACGGTGTCACATTTGAGATGTATCCGGGG
>DATGQR010000080.1:0-4389 GCA_035304105.1 Thermomicrobiales bacterium
CTTCGCGGTCAACGACTACGCCCAGAGTCCCGCCGGCAACCACGGTCAGTTGGTCGCCTCGGCCATCGCCGCGCAGGGCGTCATCGACGGCGATTCGATGGAGCGCACGCTGGCCGAGCCCGGCTCGCTCGACTGGCAGGCTGGCGGCGAGCGCCCGAGCTACAAGCCGGCCGACGCCGGGGGCATGGTTCGGGGCGCTGGGCGCGACGTCGCTCTGGTCAGCGCCGGCGACTTCTACTCCTACGGCGCGGCGGATGCCTTCGTCTTCGCCGCGCTGGGTTACGATGGCTTCCCCGGCACCGGCGACGACATCCAGATCATCAACAACTCCTGGGGCAGCTCGGTGGCCCACAACGACGGCTGGGACGCCGCTTCGCGGATCATCGACGCCGTCACCCGCCCGGTGAACCCGACCCTGCTGGTGATCTTCTCGGTCGGCAATGGCTCGCCGGGCTTCGGCACAGTCGCCGGGCCGGCTCCCGAGAATGGCCTCTTCGTGGGCTCATCGACCACGCACGGCTCGACCGGCTGGGACGATGCCGCCGGGGCCGACCAGATCACCTATGGCGATGTCGGTTCCTTCAGCGGCCGTGGCCCGGGCGCGAAGGGCGATGCTGGCGTCCACCTGCTGGCCTCGGGCTCGCGCTCGTCGGGTGACGTGCCGGTCAACCAGGCCATGTCCGGCTGGCATGCCTGGACCACCTGGGGCGGCACCAGCCGCTCGGGGCCGGTGGCCGCCGGCAACGCAGCGCTGGTCTACCAGGCCTTCCGCGACACGTTCGGCTTCTGGCCCAACTTCGAGATCGCCAAGATGGTCCTGATGAATGGGGCGACCGACCTGCATGCCGATCCCTTCCTACAGGGCGCTGGCTCGCTCAACGCCGCCAACTCGGTCGGTATGGTCGTCGGCGTCTCCGGCTTCCTGGTCTATCCCTACGAGTGGAACCCGGGCGACTACCGCGGCGCCAACTACCCCGGCTTCACCAACATCGTCCACCCCGGTGTCAGCTACGAGGAGTGGTTCCAGGTTTCCAACCCGACCGATTCGACGCTGCACCTGACAATCACCGACCACTGGATGCAGAAGACCGGCAGCCACGAGTTCGAGTGGAGCTCGTCGCACATCGACGATGAGCCGATTGAGCTGGCCGAGGTGCCGGTCGACACGGGCTTCGACTGGGACATCCCGCACTACCTCTTCGACGTCACCGAGCTGGTGCCGGAGGACGTCGACATGGTCGTCATGCGCTTCAACTACCCGTGGTCGGAATTCGACCCCGATTTCAGCTACCAGACCGACGAGACCAACAGCTGGTACCTGACCAGCTACGATTGGAAAGACGTCGACGGCGACGGCCAGCTCTGGACCGACCGTGACGGGGACGGTGTGGTGGACGCAAACGAGATCGACGCTGGTGAGTGGGTGCGCCTGGAGTACTCCAACCAGCGCGCGACGACCCACTACATCACCGTCGGCGACCCGCACAATCGCGTCCACGACGGCCTGTTCCTCGGCCTGCAGCATAGCCAGGCGCGCGAGGACATCCCGGTGACCAACTTCACGATCGGCCTGGACTTCTACAAGCGGGTCGACATGCCCTGGATTACGGTCGCCAACCAGGGGCAGACCTCGGTCCCGCCGCTTTCGACCAACCGAGTGCAGGTCAAGCTCGATGTGCCGGGCGACACGCCGATCGGCATCTACGAGGCCGCGCTGCTGGCCACCGACGGATTCCATGAGACGGTCGTGCCGGTCATCATCAACGTCGCCGGCAACGGCCCGAACGTCGTCGCCGGCCAGGCGGCGGGCGGCGATTTCGAGGACCTGTCGTACTACAGCAACCAGTGGATCTACGGCGCGCAGTCGTGGCGCTGGCGGCAGGAGTCGGGCGACTGGCGCTTCTTCTACAACGACCTGCCGGAGTCGCCCGGGCTGTTCGAGTCGAAGATGCCGGACGGCAGCTACTACTACCTGGCCGACGTTAGCTGGGAATCGACGCTGACCGACGTCGACATCCACATCTTCAGCCCGTACGTCGACGAGCCGAGCCGCGACGCGCCGGACTACTTCGGGCCCTACACGCTGGCGATGGCGGCGCGCAGCAACGACGCCTACGTCGGCGCCGGGACCTACCGGCTCGACACGTCCAGCGGCGCGAACCGCGAGATCATCGCCGCGCCGTACGTGCCGGGCCTGAACGCGATTGCTCTGCACAATACGAACTTCGCGGGCGATCAACCGGCCGAAGCGTTCGAACTGCGCACGGGTGTCGTGGGCGTCGCCAACTCGCCGATGGACGTCACGCTGGCCGCCGGCTCGGACCGCCCCGTGCGACAGAGTTTCATGTCCTCGATCCCGCTCTCCGGCTTGCAGATCCAGGGCTTCGGCCTGAGCACGCCCGTGGTCGAGACCGGCGTGCCGATCCAGCAGGATGATCCCAATGACCCGTCGACCTCCAGCTACACTCGCGAGATCACCCTGGAGCGTGCCGGCTACCTCGACATCCAGTTGACCGGCGGCGAGAACGACGACCTGGACCTGTTCCTGATCCAGGACCTCAACGGCGACGGCGAGTTCGACTTCGAGACGGAGCAGATCGCGGCCTCGACCACGCCGGAGTCCGAGGAGCGCATCACGATCCAGCTGCCGGAGGATGGCAACTACCTGATCGCCGTGCATGGCTGGTCGGTGGCGCCGGAGGGCTCGACCTTCGACATCAGCACGCTGGCCGTCCAGGGCGATGGCATCGAGGCGAGCGGTGCGCCCGAGGGGGCGATCAGCCCCAACCGCGTCTACGACTTCGACGTGCGCTTCGACACGGCGGGCCTGGCGCCTGGCGCCTACACCGGCGTCGTCACCATTGGCCCCCCGCAGGGCCCCAGCGCCGTTCTCGTCTTCGCCAACGTCACGGTGCAGTAAGCGCGGGCGAAGAATGGACGACCTAGAGAGACCGGGGAGCGTTTGGCGCCCCGGTCTCTTCGCACTTATGGACCACACCGGCATGAGTACTTACAGCTCTCGCGTACCCCGGCCAGGACTCGCCGCTAACAACCCCGTAGGTGTGGAGCCTGTCTCCACCCGGCAAGAGTCTTGTAACCGAACAACGGGTGGAGCTTGTCTCCACCCCTACGGGGCCTGAGCACCTGCGTCCCCATCAACTCATCAAGACATGTCGCGGTGTTTCCCAGTCCCCGATGGCGTAAGCAGCCACCGGGAAAAGCGCTCCTCGACGCGGGACATGACTGCGTCGATGCCTTCGTCGCCGGTGACGGTGATGTGGGTCAGGTCTCGCACGGCGCACTGCCGGCGGATGTGCGTGCCCATCAGCAGGTCGCGGGCGATCAGGTTGGCGGTGGCGCGGGCGGGGTCGGAGGTCTCGTGGCGATTGCCGGGCTTATTGCGGGCGAGGGCCGAGCGGCGCTTGAACGCTTCGTCGGGGATGAGCCAGACGGCTTTGCGTGGGTCGGTCAGGACTGGCGCGACCAGTTCGGGGAAGAAGCCGGGGCCCTCGGCGATGAGTGGGCCGTTGCCGGGCATGGCGGTGAGGTCGTCGAAGGCCATCAGGCAGCGCTCGCTCCAGGAGGCGATCGTCTGGGCCGCCATATCCTCGGGCGGCGCGCCCAGCCAGCGTTCCTCGGTCGTCATGCGGTCGGGATGAGCGGCCCAGAGGGCGGGCTGGAGTTCGGCCGTCGCGCGGGCGAAGTGGGCCGGCTCGTGGCGATCGAAGTGGTAGACGGGCAGGCCGTGGCGCCGGGCGAGGGCTGCCGCGATCGACGTCTTCCCGGAATCCGGCGGGCCGCCGATCCAGAGCACGCGGGAAAGGGCCGGACGCAGGCCGGTGAGATCAGGCATTGCTGGCGCTCCATTCGGGGCGCGGGCGTCGTGCAAAAGAGTAATGATACGTGGGGCATAAAGAAAGATCCCGACGAGCCAGTCGGGTCTCGGCGCTTGGCCGGCGAACCTCGGACTCAGAGCGTGGATCCGAAGACCCGCTGCGAGACCTGAAGCTCGCGACCTGACGAACGTTTCCGCTCGCCGACGAACCGGCCTCGACACCTGTCTCCTGGCCCGGACGCTGAGGGAGCGCCCGTTTGGGGTAACCAGGAGCCGGTTGCCTGCTCCGATCCGCCTCCTCTGCCAGGCGCCTCACGTCTGGCTTCGGTGCGCCGATCCGTCAACTCATCGGGATCGTACATACAGAGTAAACGTACAGTGCCTGCTTGTCAACCCCTTCTTGATGCGAATCCGAAAATTCGGCTTATTTCCGGTAAGAATCGATTCTCAAGGCTCGGCTATGATACTCTCGCATGCCCGCGCTGACGAGAGGACCTAATATGACCGAGACGCTGCATTGGAGCGAGGAGCCTGGCCGCTGGAAAGCCACACTC
>DATGQR010000081.1:0-13618 GCA_035304105.1 Thermomicrobiales bacterium
AGACCTGCTGACCGACAACCCGATCTGGATTGCCCGTACCCGAGGCGTCGGCATCATTGAGCCGGAAGCGGCTATCGACTACGGCCTGACCGGCGCATGTCTGCGTGGCAGCGGGATCAACTACGACGTCCGCAAGGCCCAGCCCTATCTGATCTACGACCGGCTGGACTTCGAGGTGCCGCTGGGCACCAACGGTGACGTCATGGACCGCTACCTGGTGCGCATGGAGGAGCTGCGCCAGTCGCTGCGGATCATCCGCCAGTGTCTGGACCAGATGCCGACCGACGGGCCGATCATGGCCAACGAATCCAACTACGTCATCCCGCCGCACCACACCGTGCTGCGCACGGCTGAGGACATGCAGCGCCACTTCGTCTGGGTGATTAAGGGCTTCAACCCGCCGAAGGGCGAGGTCTACGTGGCTATCGAGCACTCCAAGGGTGAGTTGGGCCACTACATCGTCTCCGACGGCTCCCCGATGCCCTACCGGATGCGCATCCGCACACCCGACTTCGTCAACCTCCAGGTGCTGCCCTACATGGCCCAGGGCGCGATGCTGGCCGACGCCGTGGCCCTCATCGGCACGATCGACATCGTGTTGGGGTCGGTGGACCGCTAAGGAACGGGGAAAGACGGGGCTGGGCTTCGTTAGCCCTTCACCTTTGGTCTTGGGGTGCAGGGTGGGAAGCCATGCTCGCATACGCCACGAAGTGCCGGCCTTGGCATCTCCGAATCCGTGCCGATGGCACTCTGAGCTTTCGATTTCGATCCGCCGACGAGATCGCGGTATGGCCGCTGCGTTGCCGGTGGCTGCCATTGGCCGGTCAACCGTCAGCCCGTCGCGCAAGGGCATGTCCATCGACAGCAGGTTGGCGTCCGGGGCGGGGCCGAGGGTGACGTAGACGCGAGTCGAGAAAATGCGGAGGCTGGCGCCTATCGCGAGGTGATGGCTGTGCGCGGGGACGCTGGAGTGCTCGCGGTCATGGTTGATCCCTTCGGATGGCGCGCACTCGATCAGATCATGCGGTACAAAGGCCGGAATGAGACGCTAGCGCGCTTCGTGATTGGTCGCCCCCGGTAACCTGTCACCTATCGACTCAGGTACGGTACACTGACCGGGGTTTCGGCCCGGCCGGTTTGGGGAAGCCGGTCCAAACGGGGAACTGTAGAGGGGAACTGTCTCCCACGATGGTCGACCAGCCATTCTGGATCACCGTCATCGCCGCATTCATCGTCCTCAACGTCATGCTCATCGCGATGGCGTATATGACCTGGTTCGAGCGCCGCGTCCTCGCCGTGATGCAGGACCGCATCGGGCCGAACCGCACGGGGCCCTTCGGATTGCTGCAGCCGATCGCCGACGGCGTCAAGCTCCTCGCCAAAGAGGACGTGATCCCCGACAACGCCGACCGGCGCATCTTCCTAATCGCTCCCCTCATCACCTTCGTCACCGCCCCGTTGATCGCGCTCTTCATCCCCTTCGGCGACACCGTCACGATCTTCGGCCAGGAGATCCGTCTGGCGGTCACTGACATCAGCGTGGCCGCGATATTCATCATCGGCATCAGCTCAGTCGGCACCTACGGGATCATCCTGGGCGGCTACGCATCAGCCAACCGCTACTCACTGCTGGGCGCGCTGCGCTCGGCGGCGCAGGTGATCTCCTACGAGATCGTCCTGGGCCTCTCGCTGGTCGGCATCTTCCTACTCTCCGGGTCGCTGTCGATCGTCCAGATTGTCAACGACCAGCGCGGGACGCTCGACTTCTTCGGGCTCGAGATCCCCAACTGGTACATCTTCTCGCAGCCGCTGGCCTTCGTGCTCTTCATGATCGCCGGCGTGGCCGAGACGAATCGCCCGCCTTTCGACCTTCCCGAGGCGGAGACGGAGCTGACCGGCGGGTTCCACACCGAATACTCCGGCTTCCGCTGGTCCTTCTACTTCCTGGGCGAGTTCATCGCCGTCATCGTCATCTCGCTGCTGTCGGCGACGCTCTTCCTGGGTGGCATCGACGGCCCAATCAAGGACGGCGTCTGGTGGCTGCTGCCGAAGACAGTGATCTTCCTGTACTTCTTCGTCTGGCTGCGCGCCACGCTCCCCCGCTTCCGCTTCGACCAGTTGATGGGGCTGGCCTGGAAGGTGCTGCTGCCGCTCGCGCTCTTCAACGTCTTGCTCACCGGGCTCATCGTGCTGATCCGGAATGGCGAGGTGTTCTAGCGTGTCGACCGAAGTCCTCATCTTCGACCTGCTGGCGGTCGTTGCGGTCATCTCTGCGCTCGGCGTCGTGCTGGCGCGCAACCCGATCCATAGCGCCGTCGCGCTCGTCGTGACCTTCATCAATCTGGCCGGCATCTTCGTGATGCTGCATGCCGAGTTCCTGGCGGCGGTGCAGCTGATCGTCTACACCGGCGCAGTGACGGTGTTGATCGTTTTCGTGATCTTTCTGGTGCGCGTCAATGATCTGCCGGAGTTCTACGGCGGCAATCCGGTCCAGCGCGCCTTCGCCGTGCTGATCGGCCTGGCGCTCTTCGCCGAGGTCGCCGCGGCGATCTTGACCCGCTCGGCGCTCGGCTCGACCGGGCCGTGGACGAGCGAGGTGATCGCTGAGGCCGGCGGCAACGTGCAGGTGCTGGGGCAGCTGCTCTATACCGAGTTCAGCATCGCCGTCCAGATCACGGCGGTGGTCCTGCTGGTCGGCACGGTCGCGGCGCTGGTCCTGGCGCGGCCGGATTCGGCGCTGTTGCCGGGGCGCGGTAAGCGCACCGGCCTGATCTCGCTCGGCCACCCGCGCGGGACCGACCGCGAGGTGGCCGCGGCGCTGCCGGCCAGCCTGGAGGCGAGCCGGCGTGGCGAGGCGCCGGGCGTGCGCTTCGACGACCGTGGGGTAGTGTTGGTCGACAACGCCGAGGTCTTCACCGAGTCGACGGCCTGGGGCGGCGACCGGCTGGAAGAGGAGGAGTAGGCGGTGGACGAACTCTCAGCCACACATTTCCTCCTGCTGAGCGCCGCGCTCTTCATCATCGGGATGATGGGCGTGCTGACGCGCCGCAACGTCATCGTCATTTTCATGGCGGTCGAGTTGATGATCAACGGCGTCAACGTCGCGCTAATCGGCTTCGCCTGGGAGCAGAACAGCATGATCGGGCAGAGCTTCGCGCTCTTCGTCATCGCTGTCGCAGCGGCCGAATCGGTCGTCGGCCTGGGCATCATCATGGCGCTCCAGCGACGCATCGACACCGTCGACATCGCCGATATCCGGCAGCTACGGGAGTGATGTGATCCGATGAGTGATCTCCTCTTTCTCATCCCGCTGCTGCCGCTCATCGCGGCGGCGGTCAACTACATTTTCGGGCGCTGGTATCTGCGCGAGACGAGCGCCTATATCGCGACCGCCGCGGTGGCCGTCTCGTTCGCGCTCAGCCTGGGCGTATTCATCGACCAGCTCGGCTCGGACGACCCGCTCCGCCAGCACCTCTACGACTGGGTTCCGGCCGGGCTGTTCCATGCGCCGCTGAACCTGTACGCCGACCACCTGACGGCCGTGATGCTGATGGTCGTCACCTCGGTGTCGCTGTTGGTGCACATCTACTCGATGGGCTACATGCAGGGCGATCCGGGCTACTACCGCTTCTTCTCCTTCCTGCCGCTGTTCGTCTTCTCGATGTTGATGCTGGTGCTGGCCGACAACCTGCTGGTGATGTTCTTTGGCTGGGAAGCGGTCGGCCTGTGCTCGTACCTGCTGATCGGCTTCTATTTCCGGCGCCACTCGGCGAACCAGGCGGCCAAGAAGGCCTTCATCGTCAACCGCATCGGTGACTTCGGCTTCTCGGTTGGCGTCATGCTGCTCTTCTGGAAGCTCGACACGATTATCTTCGAGCAGCTCTTCGACCGGCTGGATCTGCTGAGCACCAACACGCTGACCGTCGCCGCGCTGCTGCTGTTCACCGGCGCGGTCGGTAAGTCCGCCCAGCTGCCGCTCTTCGTCTGGTTGCCGGACGCGATGGAAGGTCCCACGCCGGTCTCGGCGCTGATCCACGCGGCCACGATGGTCACGGCCGGCGTCTACATGATGGCGCGGCTCTACCCGGTCTTCTCGGCTAGCAGCGACGCCCTGCTGGTTATCGCGATCGTCGGCGCGCTGACGGCCTTCATCGCCGGGACGATCGCCATCACCCAGTTCGACATCAAGCGCGTGATCGCCTACTCGACCGTCTCGCACCTGGGCTTCATGGTTTTCGCGGTCGGCGTCGGCGCCTGGGCCGCGGCCATCTTCCACCTGATGACGCACGCCTTCTTCAAGGGGCTGCTCTTCCTCGGCGCCGGCTCGGTCATCCACGGCATGCATGAGGAGCAGGACATGCGCCGCATGGGTGGCCTGCGCAAGTACATGCCGACGACGCACTTGACGTTCCTGATCGCCGCCGCCTCCAACGCCGGCATCATCCTGTTCGCTGGCTTCTGGAGCAAGGACGAGGTGCTGGTCGGCGGCTGGCTGGACGAGCGCTACATCCTGACCTTCGTGATGTTCGGTGCTGCCTTCCTGTCCTCGCTCTACATCTTCCGCGCCTATTTCATGACCTTCTGGGGCGAGGAGCGCTTCGATGCCCGGGAGGTTCACCCGCACGAGTCGCCCTCGATCATGACCGTGCCGCTGGTGATCCTGGCGATCCCGGCGGCGATCATCGGCTTCGCCGGCTTCCCGCCGGAGGACGGCTGGATCCACGATTTCCTGGAGCCGAATTTCACGACCGAGCAGCGCTCGGAAGAAGCCGCCTCGGCTGTGGCCGTCTTCCAGGCCGAGGACGAAGCCGACGAGCACCACGTCTCGACGGCGATGACGCTGACCTTCGGCGCGATCTCGACCCTGCTCTCCTTCGGCGGGCTCGGGGTGGCCTACCTGGCCTACGTCCGCAAGCACC
Organism: Thermomicrobiales bacterium; assembly: GCA_035304105.1. GTDB lineage: Bacteria > Chloroflexota > Chloroflexia > Thermomicrobiales > CFX8 > JAUIIK01. Next base: position 4,920 of record DATGQR010000081.1, read on the forward strand.
CGGCCTTCAGCCCGACCGTCTGGGCGGCGCGGGCCGGGCCGATCTACCAGCTCTTCGCGAACAAGTACTACCTGGATGAGATCTACGAGCGCCTGATCGTCCACCCGCTCTACTGGTTCTCGGAGCAGGTGCTCTGGCAGATCGTCGATATTCGGATCATCGACGGCGCCGTCAATGGCGTCGCGTCGGTCGTGAATTACTCGGCAGCTCAGTTGCGCCGGGTGCAGACCGGTTTTGTGGCCAACTACGCGCTGGCCATCGCGATCGGCGCGGTGATCGTCATCGGGCTCGCTCTGGCTTTCCAGAGCGACCTGCTGAATTAGGGAGGCGACGGTGGATTCTCTCCCGATTCTCAGCATGATCACCTACGCGCCGCTGGTCGGCGCGGCGATCCTCTTCTTCGCCTCGCGCGCCGACGCGGAGATGAGCCGCCGGATCGCGCTGGCCTTTGCCACGATCTCGTTCCTGCTGTCGCTGGCGATGTTGATCGCCTTCGACGTCAACGAGCCCGGCATGCAGTTCACCGAGCACATCGAGTGGCTGCCCGGCGTCGGCGTGAACTACGACTTTGGTGTCGACGGCGTCTCGGCGCTGCTGGTGGTGCTGACGACGCTCTTGAGCCTGATCGGCGTGATCGCCTCCGGCTCGATCACCCATCGCCGGCGCGAGTACTACATCACCCTGCTGCTGCTCGAGACCGGCATGATCGGCGTCTTCTTCGCGCTCGACCTGTTCCTGTTCTACATCTTCTGGGAGCTGATGCTGGTTCCCATGGCGCTGCTGATTGGCGTCTGGGGCAGCGCGAACCGCGTCTACGCGGCGGTCAAGTTCTTCATCTATACCCTGGCGGCCTCGCTGCTGATGCTGGTCGGCATCGTCGCGGTCTACTGGGAGAACATCAACCAGGGCAACGACCCGACCCTGAACATCCTCGACCTGGCCGCCGTGCAGTACAGCGACGACTTCCAGTTCTGGGTCTTCCTGGCCTTCTTCATCGCCTTCGCCGTGAAGGTGCCGATGTGGCCGTTCCACACCTGGTTGCCCGACGCGCACGTCGAGGCGCCAACCGTTGGCTCGGTGATCCTGGCCGGCGTGCTGCTGAAGATGGGCGGCTACGGCATGATCCGCTTCAACCTCTCGCTGACGCCGGACGCGGCCGAGGACCTGGCGCCCTACATCATCGCCCTGTCGGTCATCGGCATCATCTACGGCGCGCTGGTCGCGCTCGTCCAGCCCGACATGAAGAAGCTGGTGGCCTATTCGTCGGTGAGCCACATGGGCTTCGTGACGCTGGGCATCTTCGCCTTCAACATGCAGGGCTTCTACGGCGCGATGCTGGTCATGCTCTCGCACGGCTTCGTCACCGGTGGCCTGTTCCTCTGCGTCGGCGTGCTCTACGACCGGGCGCACACGCGTCTGATCAGCGCGTTCGGCGGGGTGGTCTCGCGGATGCCGGTCTACGCCGCGCTGTTCGGCGTGCTGATGCTCGCCTCGCTGGGGCTGCCGGGGTTGTCAGGCTTCGTCGGCGAGTTCCTGGCGATCGTCGGGGCGTTCACCGAGCACCGCTGGGCGGGCGCGATCGGCATGGCCGTCGTGATCCTCTCCGCCTGGTACATGATGTGGCTGTTCCAGCGTGTCGTGCTGGGGCGCGCCGCCGGTGAGCCGCCGGATCCGCTGGATGGCGCGCTGCAATCGGGCTCGGTGCCGGCCGTCGCCGGCGGCCAGGGCGTGGCCGACCACGGCGACGAGTGGCCGGTCGACGAGCACGGCGTGCCGCAATGGCCCGACGTCACCCGCTTGGAGTTGATCGCGATCGTGCCGCTGGTGCTGCTGTCGATCATGCTGGGCGTCTGGCCGGGTCCATTCATGGACGTCATGCGGACGACGCTGGAGAGCATTCTCGTTCCGTTCGGAAGCCAGGGAGTGTAGGGGAGCCGCATGCTGCCGGGAATTGAAAAGATCAATCCGGATCTGAGCCTGCTGACGCCTCAGCTGATCGTCCTCGGGCTGTCCCTGCTGCTGCTCCTGATCGACGCGGTGGTCCCGCGCTGGCGCGGCGCGGTGATGGCCTACCTGACGCTGATCGGCTACGCCGCCGCGCTGGTCGCCACCTTCTTCATGTTCGACATGAACGAGTCGACCTTCTACGGCATGATCCGGGCCGACGACTTCAGCGCCTTCGTCAACGTCATCGTGCTCGTGGCTGGCATCCTCTCGGTGCTGGTCTCGATCAATTACATGACCTCGCGCGCCGAGCCGGGTTCGATGCCGGTGCCGGAATACTACGCGCTGATCAGTTTTTCGATCCTGGGCGCGATGATCGTCGGCGCGGCCGGCGATCTGGTGATCGTCTTCCTGGGCATCGAGATGTCGTCGCTGGCGGTCTACGCGCTGACCGGCTTCGCGCGGCACCGCATCACCTCGCTGGAAGGCGCGCTCAAGTATTTCCTGCTGGGCCTGTTCGCCTCAGCGATCCTGCTCTACGGCATGGCCTGGACCTACGGCGCGACTGGCACCACGAATCTCTCGGAGATCGCCGCCGAGCTGGCCAACTACGACACCAGCGGCAACATCGAGGCCTCGCTCCTGCTGGCCGTGCTGCTGCTGATCGTCGGGCTGGGCTTCAAGGTCGCCGCCGTGCCCTTCCACATGTGGACGCCCGACGCCTACCAGGGCGCGCCCACGCCAGTCTCGGCCTATATGTCGGTCATTCCCAAGGCGGCCGGGTTCGCGGCGATGGTCCGCCTGCTTGTCCAGGCGCTCGAGCCGCTCGCCGACGAGTGGACGATCATCATCGCTATCCTGGCCGTCGTCACGATGTTCTTCGGCAACATCGTCGCGATCGCTCAGACCGACATCAAGCGCATGCTGGCCTACTCCTCGATCGGCCACACCGGCTACATGCTGGCGGCGGTCGCGGCCTACGGCGCCAGCGCCAGCATTGACGACGACCTGTCGGTGACCTCGTTGCTCTTCTACCTGCTGGCCTACGCCTTCATGAACATCGGCGCGTTCGCGATCGTCACCTGGCTGCAGGACCGCGGCCGCGGCGTCGACCTCAGCGACTTCCGGGGGCTGGCCAGCCAGTCGCCCGTGGCCGCCCTGATGATGACCGTCTTCCTGCTCTCGCTGACCGGCCTGCCGCCGCTGGTGGGCTTCTACGCCAAGTACTACGTCATCCTGGCGACGGTCGATGCCGGCATGATCTGGCTTGCCGTTGCGATCGTGCTCGCGTCGGCGGCGTCGGCCTTCTACTACCTGCGGGTCATCGCCACGATGTACTTCGCCGAGGCCGAGCAGCCGGAGCCGGTCGGCAGCACGCCCTGGCTGGGCGCGGGTCTGCTGGCGATGGTCGCCGGGACGATCCTGGTGGGCATCTTCTCCGGCCGCGTCTTCGACCTCGCCCAGGGCTGGGTCGACGCCCTGACGATTATCCCCGGCTAGCTGGCGAGTGCCCCGTCTCGACGCCGCGCGTTAGCGAGGGGGGTATCGTGAGCGCGCCGATCCGAATCAGCGCCCAGGTTCAGCCGCACCATCAATCGGTGGACGCCATGCGGGAAGCCTGGCGGACAGCCGAGTCGCTGGGCGTCGACGCGCTGTTCAACTGGGATCACCTCACCCCGCGTTTCGGGGCTCCAGATGGCGCGGTCTATGAATGCTGGACGACGCTGGGCGCGATGGCGGTGGCGACCGAACGCGTTCAGATCGGCCCGGCTGTGTCGGCAATCACGCTACGGAACTCGGCGCTGCTGGCCGACATGGCACGCACGGTTGATCTGCTCAGCGGCGGGCGCCTGATCCTGGGACTGGGCGGCGGCGGTTGGGAGCGGGATCTGCTCGACGCTGGCTACGAGCCCGGCACGGCGAAGTCGAGGATGGACGCTCTCGACGCGGCGATCCCGATCATCCGCCGGCGCTGGCAGGAGAAGAATCCGCCCCCAGTGCGCGGCACGATCCCGATCATGATCGGCGCGACCGGCGAGAAGTACGGCCTGCGAGTCGCCGCCCGCCACGCCGACATCTGGAACGGCCAGGGCGATCCCGTAGAGCTCGCGCGCCAGAATCGCGTCCTCGTCGAGTGGTGCGAACGCGAGGGCCGCGACCCTTCCGAGATCGAGCGCTCGGCGCTCTTGATTCGCCCCGACCAGGCCACCCGCGCCGACGAGTACCTCGAAGCCGGCATCACTCACCTGATTTACAGCGTCCGCGCCCCGCAGAATGATTTCACCCCGGTCGAGCAACTCCTGAAGTGGCGCGGCTGACGGCCTCGCTTCACGCATCACGTTAGGCGTCAGTGAGCGTGTGGCTGATCGCGTCGTCTGGTGGAAGCCACGGTCAATCCCTACAGGGGGCCGGCGCGATTACCTGGCTTCAATTCGCGAACCCGATGCACGAAGGGCGAAGACGCCCGGCAGGCCTTACTCGCCCGTCGGCCACATGGTGCCCTGGGCGAGGACACGCTCGGATGGGTACCAGCGCTCGCGGACATTGCCGACCAGGTACAGCGAGCCGGTGACGAGGACCGCGTCATCGGGGCCGGCCAGGGAGAGGGCCAGATCGACCGCCGCCAGTGGGTCCGGCTCGGCGTGGACCTCGGGGATGAGTCCGGCCGCGTGACGAGCGATCTCAGCGGCATCGATGGCGGGCTTGGCGTAGACCCGCGGGCTGGTCGCGACCAGGGCGTCGATGTGCGGGGCGAGCGTCTTGACCATCGCGGCGTAGCGCTTCGACTCCAGCACGCCGAAGACGGCGATCAGCCGGCGTCCCTCGGTTATCTGCGCAACGTCGGACGCCAGACCGGCGATCTTCTGCGGGTTGTGGGCGCCGTCGAGCAGCACGAGCGGATCGCGCCCGACGATCTCCATCCGACCCGGGAAGCGTGCGCTCGCCAGGCCTTCCCGGATGGCCGCGTCGGATACGAGCTCGGGATCAAAGGCGCGCGCGATGGCGATGGCGGTGGCTGCGTTGGCTGCCTGGAAGCGGCCCGGAAGCGGGACGTGGAAGCTGGCGCCAGAGGCCAGGTCGGTGAAGGTCGTGCCGCGCGCGTCGGTCGCCTCAATCCGGAAGGTCGCATCCTGCGCGACCTCGATCAGCCGGGCGCCGGCCTGCTCGGCTTCGGCGCGGATGATGCCCAGCGGGCCGTATTCGCGCACCGCGGTCACGGCTGTGACGCCCGGCTTGATGATGCCGGCCTTGTGCCAGGCGATGGCCTCTAGTGTGTCGCCCAGCGTAACAGTGTGGTCCAGCCCAATGCTGGTGATCCCGACGACCTCGGGCTCGATGACGTTGGTCAGGTCGAAGCGGCCGCCAGCCCCGACCTCAACGACGCCGGCATCGACGCCCTCCGCGGCCATGAAGAGAAAGGTCAGCGCTACCCAGAATTCGCCGTAGAGCAGCGGCGCGTTGCCGGCAGCGACCCAGGCGTCGACCTGCGCGGCCAGCTCGTTGACCATCTCGGCGAAGCGTTGCGCCGGGATAAGCTGCCCGTCGATGACCAGTTTCTCGGTCGAAACCTGGAGATAGGGCGAGACGTGCAGACCGGTGCGCAGGCCGGCAGCGGTCAGGATCGATGCCGTGAACGTCGACGTTGAGCCCTTGCCGGAGGTTCCGCCGATGTGGATGGCGCGGAACTTCCGCTGCGGATTCCCGATGAAGTCGAGGAAGGCGCGCATCCGGTCGAGCCGCTCGATGGCGCGCTGGCGAATCTCCTCGGGGGGCGTGCCGGGCGGGGGCGAGGGCGGTCCGGAGATCAGTCCGAGGATGAACTCCTCCGTTTCCCGGTAGATCGACGCCGCGCTCTCCGGGGTTGTTGTGTCTTGCATCTCCGTCCTTGCTGTGACTCGCCGGATGCCCGTGATGCGCCTATTCTACCCGCCCCAATCCAGGGACGATTGGCCACCGCGATATACTCATGAGGAGCCCGGTCGAAATGCTTCGATCTGTTGAGAGACAACCGGGAAGACAATGACGATCACGCGCACAATTCAGTGGTCCGTTCGGCTTGCCGCGCTGCTGCTGGTCGCCGCCGGGTTGCTGGTCACGCCGCTGGCAGCCCAGGAATCCGCGCCGCGGGTTACCAGGCTGGACGTTGATGGCCCGATTACCCCGGTGATGGCCACCTACATCGACCGCGGCCTGGATGCGGCGGCGAAGCGCGGCGACGATGCGGTCATTATCCGGATGGACACGCCCGGCGGCCTGTCCTCGGCGATGGACGACATCATCGCCGACATCCTGGCATCGCCGGTGCCGGTCATCGTCTGGGTTGGGCCGGAAGGCGCGCGGGCAGCCTCGGCCGGCATGTACATCGCCTACGCCGCCCACGTGGCCGCGATGGCGCCGGTCACCAACATCGGCTCGGCGACGCCGATCAACCTCGGCGGCGATGACGACGACTCCGAGCTGTCGGCGTCGGACCGCAAGGTCATCAACGATGCCGTCGCCCGCGTCCGCGCACTCGCCGAGCTGCGCGGCCGCAACGGCGACTGGGCGGAGGAGGCCGTGCGCGATGCCGCCAACGTCGGCGCGCGCGAGGCGGTCGAGCTGAACGTCGTCGACTTCATCGCCAACGACATCGAAGACGCGCTGTCTCAGGCGGATGGACGTGAAGTTCTGGTGGGCGGTCAGACCGTCCGGTTGCGGACCGAGGGCGCGACCGTGCGCGACGTGGAGATGTCCTTCTTCGAGAAGTTGCTGCAGGTCATCGTCGACCCGAACGTCGCTTTTGTGCTCCTTAGCCTGGGTACGCTCGGGCTGATCTTCGAGCTGTCCAACCCCGGCGCGATCTTTCCAGGCGTGGCGGGCGCGATCATGGTGATCGTCGGCTTCTACGCGCTCGGCACGCTAGAGAGCAACACGGCCGGCCTGGTGCTCATCGCCCTGGCCTTCGCCATGTTCGTCCTGGAGGTCTTCGTCGTCAGCGGCGGCGTCCTGACCGTGGGCGGCATCGTCATGTTCGTCCTCGGTGGTTTGCTGCTCTCCAACACCCGCAATCCGGAGGTGCTGCAGATCTCGCGCGCCGTGATCTTCACGACCGCGATCTTGATCGGCCTCTTTTTCTTCTTCGTGGTCGGCTCGGTCGTCAAGACGCGTGGCAAGACGCCGGCCACCGGGCGCGAGTCGTTCATCGGACGCGAGGGCGTGGCACGCAGCGACCTTGACCCGCGTGGCCGGGTGTTCGTGGATGGCACGCTCTGGTCGGCCGAAGCAGTCGGCGAGCCGGTGATCCTCAAGGGCGAACCGGTCCGCGTCGTCGGTCGAGATGGTATGTTGCTCCACGTCGAACGCATTACGGCAGAAGAATTGCTTGATGAGCGGCAGGCGGAAGGGACGTCCGAGGCCCTCGTTCAGCCGCGCATCGGCCAACTGGAAACGGACTAACGCAATTGGATAGTGGCATTCTCGTCGCGCTGGGAGCGATCGTCGTCTTCGCCGGAATTTTCCTCTCGGCGGCGGTCAAGATCTTGCAGGAGTACGAGCGCGGCGTCGTGTTCCGGCTGGGGCGCTATGTCGGCACGCGCGGCCCCGGGCTGGTATTGCTGATTCCCTTCGTTGAGCGCCTGGAGAAGGTCGATCTGCGTATTCTCACGCTCGATATCCCCGCGCAGGAGGTCATCACCCGCGACAACGTGACAGTACGTGTCAACGCCGTGGCGTATTTCCGGGCGCTCGACCCGGAGCGCGCCGTGATCGAGGTCAACGACTACGTCCGGGCGACATCGCAGATCGCCCAGACGACGCTGCGCTCGATTCTCGGTCAGTCGGAGCTGGACGAGTTGCTGGCCGAGCGCGAGGCGATCAACGAGCGCCTGCAGACGATCATCGACGAGCAGACCGAGCCGTGGGGCGTCAAGGTGAGCATCGTTGAGGTCAAGGACGTCGAGCTGCCGGAGCCGATGCAACGCGCGATGGCCCGTCAGGCCGAAGCCGAGCGCGACAAGCGCGCCCGCATCATCAACGCTGAGGGCGAATACCAGGCGGCTGAGCGCCTGCACGAGGCGGCCGTCGTCATCGCCCAGGAGCCGACCGCGCTCCAGATCCGTTACCTGCAGACGCTCAATGACATCGCCGCCGAGAACAGCTCGACGATTCTCTTCCCGATCCCGATCGATTTGCTCGACGCCTTCCGGGGCATGGCCCGGACGATCGAGGCGATGGGACCGGACGGCGGTCAGGACGCGACGCCGCCGCGGCCGCAGCCCTCGCGGCCAGCCGGCTCGGAGCGCCCGACAGTGTCCGAGCCGGCTCAGCCGGAGCGCCCCGCCGCGCCGGAATCCTGATCGTTGCTCACCGCTTCCGACGACCCGCGCTGGCGGTCGCGGTACTACTCGACGGGCGGCGCGCGGCGGCGGTTTCTGGACGCCGGATCCGGCCCCCGCGCGCTGCTCTGCCTGCACGGCATCCCGTCCCATCATGTCATCTGGCGCGAGGTCATCGCGGCGCTGCCGCCAACCATCCGCGCCATCGCGCCGGACCTCACTGGCTTCGGCTGCTCGGAGTTCCCACCAGACGCCGGGCTGTCGCCGGACGACCAGGCCCGGGATATGCTGGCGATGCTCGACCGTTTGGGCGTTGCGCGCTTCGGGGTCGTGGCTCACGACTACGGCGCGTTGGTGGCCTGCGCGCTGCTCGATAGCGCCCCGGGTCGCGTGACCTGCCTGGCCCTCACCAACACCAGCCTGTTGCCCGGCGACTGGTCC
>DATGQR010000082.1:0-5267 GCA_035304105.1 Thermomicrobiales bacterium
CGCGCTCTTCAAATTCTCGGGGCTCTTCGTCGCGTCGACGCGAGCGCCTCCGGTTTCGATCAGCCATGTCGACTTCTCAATCCACTTCGCGGCGATTGCGCTACGGCGCAACCCGCCTCACACACCTAGAAACGTCTAGAACTTCAAACCCGACTCGCGCGCGCCGTCGGCAACGGCCTTGACGCGGCCGTGGTACTTGAAACCGCCGCGGTCGAAGACGACCTGCTCGATGCCGGCGGCCTTGGCGCGCTGCCCAATCAGCTCGCCAATCATCCGGGCGCGCTCGGTCTTCGTCTTGCCCTTGCCCGCTTCGCGCATCTCCGGCTCGACCGTCGACGCCGCCACCAGCGTGTGGCCCGCCGTATCGTCGATCACCTGGGCATAAATATGCGCCGAGCTGCGAAAGACATTCAGCCGCGGCCGTTCGGCCGTGCCGTGGAGCCTCGCTCGGACGCGCAAGTGCCGGCGCTTGCGGGGATTCAAGCTGGACTTGTACTGATAACGCACCTGATCTCCTCCTCACGTCCGCCGGCGGCGAACTAGGTCCCGACCTTGCCGGCCTTGCCGGCCTTCTGGCGAACGTACTCACCGACGTAGCGGATGCCCTTACCCTTGTATGGTTCCGGCGGCCGCACCCGGCGAATGCGCGCCGCAATCTCACCGACGAGGGCCTTGTCGATACCGCTCACGCTAATGTTCGTATTACCCTCAACGGCAAATTCAATGCCCTCCACCGGCTCGATGCGCACCGGGTGGCTGTAGCCGACGTTGAGCACCAGCGTCTTGCCGTCCATCGCCGCGCGGTAGCCGACGCCGCGGATCTCCAGCCGCCGGGTATAGCCCTCCGTGACACCGACCACCATGTTATTGATCAGCGTGCGAGTCAGGCCGTGCAGCGACCGGTTCCGACGCTGGTCATTCGGGCGCGAGACGAGAATCGTGCCGTTCTCGCGCACGACGCTGATCGGCTGGCGGACCGTCATCTCCAGCTGACCCTTGGGCCCCTTGACGCGCACGTCCTGGCCGTCGATGGTGACATCGACACCCGACGGAACGGTGATGGGGACGATTCCGATTCGAGACATGACGTCCTCCCTGGCCCGCAGCGGGGCTCCGTCTACTTCCGGCGGCTAGAAAACGGTGCAGAGCAGTTCGCCGCCAACACGGTGGCGCCGCGCCTCGGCGCCGCTCATCACTCCCTTGGATGTCGTCAGGATCGAGATGCCCAGGCCATTCTTGACCCGCGGGATCTCGTCGTGCCCGACGTACACCCGCAGCCCCGGCTTGGAAATCCGCTTGAGCTCGCGGATCGCGTGCTTGCGGTCCGGGGTGTACTTCAGGTAAATCGTCAGCGTGTCGTAGGGCTTACCCTCACGCACGTTGTAGCCGGCGATGTAGCCCTCACGCTGCAGAATCTTGGCGATCGCGACGAGCATCTTCGAGGCCGGCATCGAGGTGCTCTCTTTGCGCGCCATGCCCGCATTTCGAATGCGGGTCAGCATGTCAGCGATTGGATCTGTCGTCACAGTCATGGCGTTCTCCTCGCGGCCCGCGCTCGAAAGCCTCGGGCCTGGTCGCGTGCTACCAGCTCGACTTGGTCACCCCGGGCAGCTTGCCACTCAGCGCGAGCTCCCGGAAACAAATCCGACACAAGCCGAACTTGCGAATGTAGGCGCGCGGTCGACCGCAGCGCTTACACCGGTTGCGCTGGCGGGTCGAGAACTTCGGCGGTCGATTAGCCTTTACAATCATTGATTTCTTCGCCATAAATCAGCAATATCCCTTCTGGCTGGCTGGCGCGGACTAACTCTGCTGGAACGGCATGCCGAGAAGCGCCAGCAGCCGGCGGCCTTCCTCGTCGGTCTTCGCAGTCGTCACAATCGATACTTCCAGGCCGCGAACCTTGTCGATGCGGTCATAGTCGATCTCCGGGAACATGATCTGCTCCCGCAGGCCCAGGGTGTAATTGCCGCGGCCGTCAAACGAGTTCGGCGAGACGCCGCGGAAGTCGCGGATACGCGGCAGTGCGGCATTGACCAGCCGGTCGTAGAACTCGTACATGCGCTGGCCGCGCAATGTCACCTTGACCCCGATCGGCATGCCTTCGCGCAACCGGAAGGCAGCGATCGACTTCTTCGCCCGCGTCACGACCGGGCGCTGGCCCGAGATCGCCGCCAGATCCTCGACGGCGGCGTCGAGCGCGCGATTGTTCTGGATTGCTTCGCCGATGCCGATGTTCAGCACGATCTTCTCGAGTCTCGGAACCTCGAGATCGTTCGAGTAGTTGAACTCGCGCCGCAGCGTCGGACGAATCTCTTCTATGTAGCGTTTCTGTAGACGCGCCGCCATCTCAAATCTCTCCCTGATGTCCGACGAGACCTAGGCCACTTCGGGGCGCGGGATCACCGCGTCACACTTGTGGCAATAGCGAACCTTGCTGCCATCATCCAAGAACCGGAAACCGACCCGTGTCGGCTGATCGCAGCTCGGGCAAATCAACATCACCTTCGAGCGGTCCAGGGGCGCCTCGCGCTCCACGATCCCGCCCTGACGGACATTCGACTGGCGCGGCAGGTGGCGTCGCACGATGTTGACGCCATCGACCACGACCTTCCCCTCCCGGGGCATGTTCTGCCGGATACGGCCCCGCGCTCCGCGGTCGCGGCCGCGAATCACAAGGACTTCATCTCCGGTCAACAGTTTCGATGCCATTGAGCGTTCCTCCGTACAGCGTCGCCGGGTAACCGGCGTGTCTCGCCGGGCTAGAGCGTTTCCGGCGCGAGCGAGACGATCCGCATGAAATTGCGCTCACGCAGCTCGCGGCCGACCGGACCGAAAATGCGCGTGCCGCGCGGGTTGCCCTGCGGGTTGATCAGCACGGCCGCATTGTCGTCGAACCGGATCCGCGAACCGTCCTCCCGGGAATACTCCTGGGCCGTCCGGACGATGACTGCCCGCACCACTTCGCCCTTGCGGACACCGCTGCGCGGCTGAGCCGACTTCACCGTGCCAACGATGACGTCGCCAACGCCGGCATACTTGCGGCCGGAGCCACCCAGCACGCGGATGCAGAGCAACTCACGCGCGCCGGAATTATCTGCAACGTTCAACCGACTCTCTTGCTGGATCATTTTTCAGCGCCCTGCTTCTGCTAACCGACGCGCTCAGCGCGCTCGATGATGTCGCGTACGACCCACCGCTTCAACTTGCTGCGCGGACGCGACTCCTCAATGCGAACAATGTCCCCGACGGCGCACTCGTTGTGCTCGTCATGGGCATGAAACTTCTTCGTCCTCGCTACCGTCTTGCGATACAGCGGGTGACGCCGCCGGTTCTCCACGGCGACGACGACCGTCTTGTCGTTCTTGTCGCTAACGACAACCCCGACCTTGGTCAGACGTCGCTTCTTTTCAGGAGCGGCGGCCGCGTCAACCGCAGCCGTCTCTTGTGCCATCTCGTTCCCTCGGCTCCTTCGAATCACTCGTTACTTAGTTGCCGGACTCAGCCAGCGCCGCGGCCACCTCGGCCTCAATCTCGCGCTCGCGCTGGATCGTCCGAATTCGGGCAATATCGCGGCGGATTTGCCAGATGCGTCGTGTGTTCGACAGCCGCCCGACCGCGCGGTCGAAGCGCAGCTGGCGCCACTCTTCGCGCAGCTCATCGAGTCGCTCGTTGAGCTGCTCATCCGACATAACCCGCAGTTCACTCGGCTTCATCGCTACTAGTCTCCTGCCGCGACGGTGTCACTGCCGGACACCGCCCGTCCAGTCACTTCGCGGGCAACGATCTTCGTGCGCATCGGCAACTTCATCGCCGCGCGCCGCAGCGCTTCGGTCGCGACATCCTCCGGCACGCCGGCAAGCTCGAACATCACCCGGCCTGGACGCACGACGGCGTCGTGGTATTCCGGGTTGCCCTTGCCCTTGCCCATGCGCGTCTCGGCGGGCTTCTGGGTCACCGGCTTGTCCGGGAAGATCCGAATCCAGACCTTACCGCCACGGCGGATGTAGTTGGTGATCGCGCGGCGGGCGGCCTCGATCTGCCGGGCCGTCACCCAGCCGGATTCCAGCGCCTGAATGCCGTAGTCACCGAACGCGACTGAGTTGCCGCGCTGGGCCAGTCCGCGCGTCTTTCCGCGGAACACCTTGCGATGCTTTTCGCGGCGTGGCATCAACATCTCGGCTACCCTCTCCTCGTTCCTGAATGCTCGCGTTAGCTCGTCAGTGCCGCGAGGGCGGCCTCGGCCCGCTCCATGACTTCCTGCTCGCGCTCCGGCAGAATGTCGCCGCGGTAGATCCACACCTTCACGCCGATCTGCCCGTAGGTCGTCGTCGCGTGCACGGTCGCGAAGTCGATGTCGGCGCGCAGCGTGTGCAGCGGCACGCGGCCGTCCATCTCGACCACGGCGCGCGACATCTCAGCGCCACCCAGGCGGCCGCTCAGCCGGATCTTGACGCCCTGGGCGCCCCGGCGCATCGCCTGGCTGACAGCGTGCTTCATCGCCCGCCGGTAGGAGACTCGCCGCTGGAGCTGCTCGGCGATCGACTCGGCGACCAACTGCGCATCTAGCTCCGGCACCTTGACCTCTTCGATCTTCAGGTGCACGCGCTTGCCCAGGTCATCCTCGAGCAGCTGGCGCAGCCGCTCGACATTCGAGCCCTGCTTGCCGATCACGATGCCCGGCTTCGACGTATGGATCGTGATCTCGATCCGATTGGCCGAGCGCTCGATATACACGCGCGAAATACCCGCGCGGGTCATTTCCTTGTCAATCAGCTCGCGAATACGCAGGTCTTCGTGCAGCTGCTCAGTGTAATTGCGCTCGGCGTACCAGTTGGAATCCCAGCTGTGAACGCCGCCGAGCCTGAATCCAATCGGGTGTACTTTGCGACCCATTAGTCGTCCTCTCCCCGTTCTGCCAGCACTACCGTCAGGTGGCTGGTGCGCTTCAAGCGGCGATTCACGCGGCCACGAGCGCGAGCGCGCCAGCGTCGATAGGTCGGTCCTTCGTCGGCGTAGATCGTCTTGACGTACAGTGCATCCGGATCCAGGTCGTAGACATTCTCTGCGTCAGCCTGGGCCGCCTTGATCGTGCGGGCAACCTCGACGGCGCTCTTGTTGGGCGTGAAATTCAGCACGGCCAGCGCCTCGTTGACGTCCTTACCGCGCACTAAATCGACGACCATGCGCAGCTTCTGAGCCGATACCTGGATTCGCCGGTTCTGCGATTGAATCTCCACCGTTCTGGATCCTCCCCGTGACGCTTG
>DATGQR010000083.1:0-8902 GCA_035304105.1 Thermomicrobiales bacterium
AATCGGCGAAAACTTGCACGTACATGGTACCCCGCAACCGTGACTCGATCGCGGCAATGCCAACCCGGCGGAAACCGGGCTCGAGGATGTTCTCGCGGTGGCCGGGGCTGTCCATCAGTCCCTCGTGGGCTTCCTCGACGCCCGGAGCGTAGGCCAGGTTTTCTCCCGCCAGATTGTAGGTGATGCCGCGCGCGTTTAAGCGATCGAACGGCGAGCCGGTCGTCGGCGACGTATGGGAAAAGTAGCCCTCGGAGTACATCTCAATGCCGTGCAACCGCGCCACAACCGTCAGTTCCATATCCATCTCCAGTGGAACCAGCCCCAGCGCCTGCCGCTCGGCGTTCACCAGCGCCAGCATCTCGGACTCCTGCTCGGGGTTGGCTCGCAGGTCCGAGGCATCCACCTGGAAGGGCAGCACGTGACCGTCGCTCGATGCCTTGCGGGTCAGAGCGAAGAATTCGGCCGGTTCGAAGCCGACTGCCCCGGCGGTGTCGAGCACCCGGCTGCTGCCCTCGCGGTAGAGGCGCACGCCCAGGTCGGAGTCTTCCAGCCAGCCGCCGACCAGCGTAGACGTCGAGAAGAAGCCAGCCACCAGCACCAGGACGAAGGCGACGACGATGCCCTGGATCGCCCCGGTGATCGCCCCGAGGAGCCGGTCGACGGGGTGAACGCCTGGAATGACGCCGGTGAGAGTTCGGAAATGGCGCACCAACGGCCGGACCAGCAACGCGCCGGGGATACCGGCGATCAGGTACGCCACGACGAAGCCGATCAGATTTTGGATCGGCCGGGTGACGTCGAGTACCGTTCTCACCAGATCGGCGAAGAAGCGGTAGGTCAGCGCGGCGAAGATCAGCCCGAAGACCGCGGCCAGCATATCGTAAAGTCCGACGATGAAGCCGCGCCGGATACCTCCGACGATCGAGAAGAGCAGGATGAGCAGGATAGCGACATCGAGCGGGTTCACAGTGACATTTTCTCCGGCCAGTTCGTCGGCTCAGCGCCGTGATTGTACGGAAGGCGTCGAGTCCACCCATGGAGCATAAGTTCGCCCGCTACGACGCCGTTATCGTCGGTTCAGGCCCGAATGGCCTCAGCGCCGGAATAGT
The DNA here is from genome assembly GCA_035304105.1 of Thermomicrobiales bacterium. Taxonomy (GTDB): domain Bacteria; phylum Chloroflexota; class Chloroflexia; order Thermomicrobiales; family CFX8; genus JAUIIK01. The sequence goes on from DATGQR010000083.1 coordinate 1,110, forward strand.
CCTGGCCGCGGCCGGCCTGCGGACGCTCATCCTGGAGAGGGCACCGACCATCGGCGGCGGAACGCGCACGCTGGAGTTGACCGAGCCGGGCTTCCGTCACGACGTCTGCTCGGCGATTCACCCGCTCGCCGCCGGCTCACCGTTCTTCCGCTCGCTACCGCTGGAACGCTACGGGCTGGAGTGGATCCACCCGGAGATTCCGCTCGCCCAGCCGCTGGAAGGCGACCGGGCCGTCGCGTTGCGCCGCACCGTCATCGGCACCGCCGCCGGCCTTGGGGCGGATCGTTCGGCGTATCTGCGGGTGTACCGGCCACTGGTGCGTGACGCCAACCGACTGCTCCCTGGTGTCATGGGGCCGATTCGTCCCCGTGCGCTGAGTCTCCCGCTCGTGCGTTTCGGGCTGCCCGCGCTGCGCTCCGCCGAGGGGATCGCCCGCGAGCACTTCAGTGGCGCGCCGGCCCGGGCGCTCTTCGCTGGCGTCGCGGCACATTCGTTCCTGCGGCTGGACCAGCCCGGCTCGGCAGCCTTTGGGCTGCTGCTGATCGTCGCCGGGCACGCCTACGGCTGGCCCTTCCCGCGCGGCGGCAGCCAGGCCATTGCCGACGCGCTGGCTGGCTACTTCCGCGACCTCGGCGGCGAGATCGCCACCGGCATCGACGTTCGATCGTTCGTCGACCTTCCGCATACTCGCGCCTACCTGTTTGATACGACGCCGCGCCAGGTGCTAGAGATCGCCGGCGAGCGCATCGATGGGCTCTACCGCCGGCAACTCGAGCGCTACCGGCATGGCCCGGGTATCTTCAAGGTGGACTATGCGTTGAGCGCCCCGATTCCGTGGGCTGCCGACGAGTGCCGCCGGGCCGGGACGGTTCACGTTGGCGGGACGTTCGAAGAAGTCGCGCACGCAGAGATGGCGGTGCTCGAAGGGTGTCATGCCGAGCGCCCATTTGTGCTCGTCGCCCAGCAAAGCCTCTTCGATGACACCCGGGCGCCGGCCGGGAAACACGTCGCCTGGGCCTACTGCCACGTGCCGCACGGCTCCGACGTCGATATGACGGCGCGCATCGAGCGCCAGATCGAGCGCTTCGCCCCTGGCTTCAAGGATGTCATCCTGGCGCGGCATACCTTCACGGCCCGTCAGATGGAGCAGTACAACCCCAACTACATCGGCGGGGACATCAGCTCCGGCAGCAACGACCTCTACCAGGTCGTCGCCCGGCCCGCGCTCAAGTGGGATCCGTACCGGACCTCCGACCCAGCGATCTTTATCTGCTCCGCCGCGACCCCGCCAGGGGGCGGCGTTCACGGCATGGCCGGCTATCACGCAGCCCGCAGCGCGCTCCGCTTGCTAGGGTCGGCGTAGCTGCACGTCGATGACCGCAGCCTGGCCGGCCTGGACTCGTTCCAGCCCGCGGCGCAGGGCGTCCAGCAACTCGCCGGGCGCGCTCACCTGCTCGCCGTAGCCGCCGGCAGCCTCGGCGATCTTGTCGTAGCGTGGCGGCGGTACGAGGTCGATCCCCACAAAGCGGTCGGTCGACACGGAGTAGCCCTCGGGGTACGAGGCGACCAGCGGTCGCTTGGTGGCGTTGTAGCAGGCGTTGTTGAGGATGACGACCAGCGCGGGGGCCTCCTGCACCTGCATGGCCCACAGTGCCGCCGTCGGCGCGCCGAAAACGAACGAGCCGTCGCCGACCAGCGAAACGACCTGGCGGTCCGGCCGAGCCAGCTTCATACCCAGCGCCGCGCCGAGTCCCCAGCCGAGCCCGGAGCCACCGCTGACGTACCAGCTCTCTGGCTCCCGGGCCGGCACCTGCTCCCAGACCGCCGTGTTGCTCGTCACCATCTCATCGACGAAGACCAGCCCGGGCTGCTCCTGCGCGAGCTGGTTGAGGCAGTAGCCCAGCCATGACGGGGTGATGTCGTCTCCCGCGCCGTCGTCGATCGCCTTGCGCTCCCATTCCTTGCGAAGCTGCTCGTGACGCTTCGTCAGCCGCTCGCGGCGAGCTTCAATCTCGGGTCGCGGCTGATCGCCGAGGTGTGCCAGCGCGCGTTCGCGCAGCAACTCCAGCGCGGCGGCGCTGTCGGCGCGGATCGGCAGGTCGACCGGGAAAGTCCACAGCGGCACCTGTTCCTTGACCGGGTCGACGTCGATCTGGATAATGCGCGCCTCCGGGCGTGGCTGGACGAGCGTCGGGATGTACGGCACGTCGTGGTCGACGACGAGGATCGCGTCAGCTTCCTGGATCAAATCGGTGGCGTCGTGGCCCTGGTAAAGCGGGTGGTTGCCAGGGAAGTTCGCTCGGTTGCGCCACTCCACGACTGGTAGCGCGAGCGCCTCTGCCAGCGCTTGACAGGCGACATATCCCTTAGGGTTCTTCCCCACATCCGCCACCAACATAACGGGACTTTCAGCACTCACCAACCAACGAGCAGCCAGATCCAGGCTCTCCGGATCACCGGCGCCGAGCTTCGCCGGTCGGAAGCGGTCAGGAGCATAGAGCGGGGGCGTCCCAGCCTGGGCCATCAGCAGCTCGCGCGGCAGCGTCATGTAAACCGGGCCTGGCGGGTCGCTGGCGGCGATCTGGAATGCGCGGCTGGTGACCTCCCCAACCTGATCGGCGCGGCGCAGCTCGTAATCCCACTTGGTGTAGTTGCGGACGATGCCGTGTTGGTCCAGCTGCTCCTGCAGCCAGTGGATGTAGCTGCTGCGGCTGCCGCGCTCCTGCGGGTCGGTCGTGTAGGGCGCGCGCCCCGCGGCGATGACAACGGCAGCCCGGCCGCGTTGTGCGTTGTGCAACATCGCGCCCAGGTTCTGGGTGCCGACATCGACGTGGACCAGCACCGCCTGGGGCCGGCCCGTGGCGGCGTAATAGCCGTGGGCGGCGGCCAGCGCCACCACCTCGAAAAGACACAAGACGACCCTGGGTACCCGGCGCCCCTGCTCCTCCAGCTTGCGAATCGCCTCCTGAACCGGGAAAGTGTCGGTGCCTGGATTCAGGAACAGGCATTCGACGCCCTGGGCGACCAGCGCCTCGACGAAGGCCTCGGCCGTCTCGCCCACTTCGATGCCGGTGACCGGTGCGGGTACGCTCGTAGTCGACATGTCACTCTCCTCACTTCCTGGGCGAGCGCCTTCCTGGCGCTATCCGGCCATATAGCTCGGCCTCGCCGTCCCCGGAGCTGGGATTTCGCGGCGCAACGCGCGTCCGCCGAGGTTGCCGGTTTCGACGCCATCGCGCACGGCATGTACCCCGTTAACGAAGACGTGCTCGATTCCGATTGGGAAGCTGACCGGGTCCGCGTAGGTCGAGGTGTCGATCACCGTCTCCGGGTTGAAGACGGTGATGTCGGCGAATGCCCCCGGCCGCAGAACGCCGCGATCGCGCAGACCGCAGCGCCAGGCCGGCAGCGAGGTCATCTTGCGGATAGCCTCCTCCAGCGGCATCAGTTTCAGCTCGCGGACGTAGTGGCCGAGGATTCTGGGATATGTCCCATAGGTTCGCGGGTGCGGCGTCCCGCCCATTAGCCCGTCAGTCGCGTGCATCAGCCAGGGCTGGACCATCAGGTTGCGGACATCGGCCTCGTCCATCATGTGCAGGATCATCGAAACGGCGTGGTTCTCCTCCAGCAGCAGCCGGACCATCGCATCGTAGCTGTCGACGTTCCACTGGGCCGCGATCTCCGGAATACGCTTGCCGACCACCCACTGATTCGCCTGGCTGCGGACGCCGGCGATCTGGATCGAGTCCCAGCCGCTGGCGGCGATGCTCGACTCCCAGTCGGCGCGACCGCCCTCGATCTCCTGACGGATTCTCGAGCTCGTCTCGCCGTCACGCAGCCATGCATTCAGCCCGTCGACGCCGCGCGAGTGCACCCACGGCGGCAACAGCGCGCCGAGCATCGTCGAGCCCGCCGTGTAGGGGTATTGGTCGGCGGTCAGATCGACGCCGTCCTCGCGCGCCCGGTTGACGGCCGCGATCATGGCGTCGGACTTGCCCCAGGCCGCCCGGCCGCGCGCCTTGAAGTGCGAGATGTGCTGCGACGCGCCGGAGAACAGGCCAACGGTCACGACCTCCTGGATGCCGTCCAGCACTCGCTCGCCCTCGAAGCGCATGTGATAGACCATGAAGCTCTGGTGGCGCGCGACGACCCGGCCGAGCTCGATTAGCTCGTCGGTCTCGCAGTAGACGGCCGGCGTGTAGATCAGGCCCGTCGAGAAGCCACAGGCTCCGTCCTGCAGCGCCTCACCGACCAGGATCTGCATCTTGGTCAGCTCCTCGCGGGTCGGCTTGCGGTCGGCCATGCCCATCGCGTGCAGGCGCACCGTGCCGTGGCCGACCATACAGGCGAAGTTGATCGCCGAGCCGTTCAGCAGCCGGAAATACTCGCGGAAGCGGCGCCAGGTCCACTCCAGATCCGGGTCATCATTCAGCCCGGCCAGGTGGGTGCGCCACTGGTCGATGTCCTCGGACTTGATCGGCGCTTCGGAGAAGCCGTCCTGACCCAGCAGGTCGGTCGTGATGCCCTGGCGCAGCTTCGGAGCCACCTGCCGGTCCGAGATGCCGGTTAAGTCGCAGTGGCTGTGCGTGTCGACGAAGCCCGGCGAGACCGCCAGCCCGGTGACGTCGATAATGTCCCCCTGAGGCGCGGCGTCGGGCCCGACGGCCAGGATCCGGTCGTCGCTGACCACCAGGTTGCCCACAACCCCGGGATTGCCCAGGCCGTCGTAGAGCGTGCCGCCGCGCAGCGTGAACACTGCCATCATGCCTCCTTGAGGTCAGAGGAGGTCAGAGTTTGCAGGTGGTCGTTCGTAGTTTGTAGGAAGGGCGACGCTCTCCGGTTTTCACTACAAACTACAACCTACAAACTTCTTCTCCCTGTTACCTGTTCCCTACTCACCCTGCTCGCCGTAGTCGCGCGGCAGGAACCGGCCGCCGCCGGCCTCTCCGATGATGCCCTGCTCGATGTCGTAGCGCACCTCGCCGCGCACCATCGTCTTGACGACGGAGACGCCAATCGTCTTGCCCTCGAACGGCGTCCACTTGTTGCGGTGTAGCATCTCTTCGCCGCGCACCGTCCAGGAGCGCTCCAGATCGTAGAACGCCAGGTCAGCGTCGGAGCCGACCTGGATCGCGCCCTTCCGGGGATATAGCCCGAAGATGCGCGCGGGATTCGCTGACGACAGCTCGACGAACTGGTGCAGCGTCATGCCGCGCCGCTCCAGCATCTCGGCCAGCACGCCCGGGTACATCGTCTGAACCATGTTGCAGCCCAGCGGCGCGTTCCAGATGTTCTCCTCGCCGGGCTTCTTTTCCTCGACGGTGTAAGGCGCGTGGTCCGACGAAATGACCTCGATCGTGCCGTCGAGCACGCCCTCCCAGAGCTCCTCGACTTCTTCCCGCGAGCGGATGGCGGGCGCGCAGCGCGCCCATGGCCCCTGAGCCTCCAGGTCGCTCAGGTCGAGCAGGAGGTATTGCGGGCAGGTTTCGACCTCGACCCAGACGCCGCGCGCCTGCGCCTGACGGATGAGCTCGACCCCATCTGGGGTTGCGCAGTGGCAGACATAGAGCCGCCCGCCAGTCACCTCGGCGAAGAAGATGGCGCGGTGGATCGCCTCGGTCTCGACCAGCGCCGGGCGGCTCTCGGCATGCGCGAGCGGATCGATGCGTCCTGCTGCCTGGAGCCGCGCGATCCCGGCCTGCAACAGGGCATCGCTTTCGCAATGCAGGCCAAATGGAACGCCCGTCCCGGCCAGGAACTCAAATACCTCATGCATCGTCGCGTCGTTGATGTGCGGGAACGAAGGACTGGAAGCCGGCATGAACGCCTTGAGCGCCACGACGCCCTCATCGAGCATGTCCTGAATATCCTGTAACGGCTGGCCGACGACGCCGCCCCAGAGGGCGATGTCGATGCGCGACTCCTCGCCGATGAGCCGCTTCTTCTCGCGCACGACCTCGCCGGTGGTCGCCGTCGGCGCAGCCTGGGGCATCTCAATCGCCGTAGTGATGCCACCGGCCAGCGCAGCCTGCGAGCCAGTATCGAAGCCCTCGACCATGCGCGGATCGGGCACCCGGAAGTGCGTGTGCACGTCCACCCCGCCCGGCACGACGACCAGCCCGGCAGCATCAATCACGTCGGCGTCATCGCGCGGCTCGGCCTCGCTGGTGATTGCCGCGATGCGCTCGCCCTCGATCACCAGATCGGCGCGCACCGGCCCGTCGGTCGTGACGATGGTGCCTCCAACAATGTGCTTGCGTCCCGCCATGACAGCATCCCCCTCGCGTGCTCGCCCGGTCTCCAACCGGGTGGATCGTAGCATCCGCCGGAGCGCCTACTGGCCGTCGTAATCCGGGAACCGGAACGTCATGTCGTCCTCGAGCAGGCCGCCATACCCGAGCCGGATGACAGTGTCAGCGGTGATCTCGCGGCCCGCGAAGACGAGCGGCAGCATCAGGTCGATGACTGTCGCCTCGCTGTACATCGAGCAGGACGCCAGGTTGAAGATCGGACGCCCGTCGCGCGTCGCCACCCAGAACATGCTGCCGGGATCGGCCGGCGCGCCGAGGTGGACCATACCCGCGCCGACCTGCGGCAGCGCCTGGAGAATCGGGTCGAGCGGGTCAAGCGTATTGCCCCCGGCTGCCAGCATCATGTCGGCGCCGCGCCGAAAGGCACCCGATATCGCAGCGGCCACCGCCCCGGCGTCAGCGTCGACGTAGTCAAAACCCAGCACCTCGCCGCCGTACCAGGCCAGCTTTTCGGCCACCCGGCGCTCAAAGGACTCCCGCAGCTTAGGATGCAGCGACTCCGTTGCCACCACCGCGGCGCGCTTGGGCCGGAACGGCTGCACGTCCACGATCGGGCCGCTTGCCGCTGCTAGCTCCTCAATCGCGATCACCTGCTTCTCGGCCACGACGATCGGCGTGGCCTTGACGCCGGCAACGACGCGCCCGGCTTCGACTCCCTGGTCGGTGTAGCGAGTAAAGAGAGAGACGTCGCCGATGCGGTTCAGCTGGTAGACGCGCTCCGGGTCGATGACGAGCAGGCCTCGGCGCCTGGCCCGCAGGTTGTAGCGGCTATGGAACGGCCCCTCGATCTCGATGCCGTCGCCGCTCACCGCTTCGGCCACCCGCCGCCCGGCGATGTTCTCGTGGAGGTCGCCCGCTTCCAGCTCGATCAGGTGCAGCACGCCATCGGGCACCTCTGACCAGCTCGCCAGGGCTGCCTTGTCGAGCAGCCCGCCCTTAGGAACAAGGCGCTTGCCACCGGCCGTGCGAATCGACTCGGTCGTCGCCCAGCCCAGCATTCGTTCGTCCACGTCACGGACTTGTACTTCGTGCGCTAGCATGTTCTGGCAAATCCATTCTGTTGTTGTAGCTGTAGCCGTGCCAATCAATCCTAGTCCTCCGGCGCGCGTCGCGCCGGGGACGAGCCGAGAGGGTGACAGCGCGATGACCGACGTGTCGACCGAGCAGGAAACCGCCCTTTCCCTGGCCGAGGAGGCCTACCAGTCGCTGCGGGAGTACGTCGAAGCCATTCCCGCAGAGGCCATGCTGCGGCCGGGGCGCGTCGGCGTCTGGTCGGGCAAAGACCTCATCGTCCATATCGCCGCCTGGGAGCGCGAAGCCGTGCGGGTCGTGCGCGAAGTGGCCGAGGGCAAGCCGAAAAACTGGAGCCCGCCAGATCTGGACGATACCGATGATGACTCGCTGAACGAGCGCATGGTCGCGGCAATCGGCGCCATTTCGCTCGAAGCGGCGCTGGACTACTGGGACACGTCGCACCGAGCG
>DATGQR010000084.1:0-4114 GCA_035304105.1 Thermomicrobiales bacterium
AGCGAGACGCCGGGATCGTCCTTCGAGACGACGACGGTCGTGTAGCCCTCGGAGACGCCGGGCGCGTCCGGTGCCATGACGTAGACGACGTAGTAGTCGGCCGCCGGGGAGAGCGAGCCGAAGAACTTCCTGGCGTTCAGGCGGAAGCCGCCCTCGACCGCCTGGAGCTCGGCGCGCCCGGTGCTGGACTCCATCTGGCGCGGGTCGGTCTCGCTGCCGCAGGAGGCAATCAGCTTGCCCTCGCGCACCACCTCGCCGAGGATGCGCTCGCGCTGCTCCTGATTGCCCAGGTAGCCGATGATCCCGGTGGCGTGGGACTGGATCTGGACGAGCTGGCTGGTCGAGGCGTTACCGGCGGCCAGCGCGGCCAGGATCATGTAGTAGATCGCGAAGCGGTCATCGCGCCACATGCCGTGGCCGCCCAATTCCTTCGGCACGGCCAGCGTCAGAAAGCCCTCCTCGCGCAGCCGGGCGAAATCCTCAGCCGGGAAGGCGGCGGCATCGTCGTACTCACGCGCCCGGGTGGCAAACTCCTTCGCCAGCTCCTCGGCGGTTTCGAGCAGGCGCCTGTCTTCGGCCGAAATCGAAAAGTCCATGACCGCCCTCTCCCTCGAATACGAGCGAATGCGGACCGACGCGCGCGGGGATCGCGGCGCCAGCGCTCAGTTCAGCCTGTCGTATGCCGGCAGCGTAACCCAAAACCGCGTGCCGGTGGGAGAGCCGTAAGCTGCCGGCGGCGCTCGCCTGTTCGTTTCGTCCGCCCAGGACCCTCGATCAGCGGGATGATACGCCTAGCGCTGAATGGACTTTTGGCCCCTGCTTCGAGCCTGGGCCACGACGATAATCTGGGGTAACTGAGCCCAGGACGTGATGATCCCGACCGGTGAGCTTGGACGCCGTGCCGGCGGGGGAGCGAGTGGCGTAACCGGCCTTGGCGAGGGACTTCGACGGCGACAGCCCGTCCAGCCGATCCTGCATCGGCCCCGCCCAACCCTGAGCTTAGGACAACGAAGTGGAGTGGCTGCGGGCCGCTAACCGCGCCGGAGACCGGCCAGTGCCCGGCGGCCGCAAGTGACTGGAAGGGATGCGCATGCGCTTGCCCAAGTTACTCTCGATCCGTGGCGTCGCCTTCGTGATCGGCGCGCTCATCGTCTCGGCCGCGGCCTACGGCTTCGCCGCGTCGAATATCGTCCCCGAGACCGGCGCTGGCGACGGCGAGGAGGCGATCAGCGGTTACGACATCACCGACGTGAGCTACCAGCTTGGTGCTACGGACCCAACGACGATCGAATCGGTCAGCTTCAATCTGGCACCGACCGCCGGCGCTCAGATGCCGACCGATGTCCAGGTTCAGCTCTTCGACGGCGGCGACTGGTACTCCTGCTCGGTGGCCGATCCCGGCCCACCGGCGGAGTACACCTGCGCGCTCACCCCTGCGGTTAACGTCGCCGACGCCGATCAACTGCGCGTCGTCGCGGCACAGTAAATAGCAGCCCGGGCGGGGGGTTAGCTCCCTGCCCGGGCTGGCACTCGATATGAGATCCAGCAGCGTGAAGCTCCTCAGCGCCATCGTCACAGTCAGCGCGATCGTCGCGCTCTGGCTGCTGTTCGCGCCCGCCGAGATCGGTGGGCGCAGCGGCTATGTGATCGTTAACGGCGCCAGCATGGAGCCGGCGCTCTCGGCCGGCGACCTGGCCGTCATCCGCACGGCGCCGGAGTATCGCGTCGGGGACGTCATCACCTACCGGCACCCGGAGCTGGGGATGGTCATCCACCGCATCGTCGGGATCGAGGGATCGCGCTTCGTCGTCCAGGGCGACAACAATAGCTGGATCGATAGCTACATGCCGGTCGAGCAGGATATCGCCGGCAAACTGTGGTTCGACATCCCCGGCGCGGGCAGCTATCTCAAACTCGCCCGTCGACCCGCAGTGCTCTCCGTACTCTGTCTCGTGGTGGGAGCGATCATCATGCTGCCAGTACGCAGGAATGACCACAAACGAACACCAACGGCGGCGCTGCCGTCGCTGGCCGAGCCGCAGGGACGCGACCTGCTCGGCCTGATAGCCGTGCTAGCCGTCGGCGCGCTGCTGCTGGGCGGGCTGGCCTTTAGCCGCCCGACCGAGCGCCAGGCTCTGCGCGAGATCCCCTACGAGCTGCAAGGCGCCTTCAGCTACTCCGCCCCCGCGCCGGACGGCATCTACGACGCCGGAGTTGTCGTCACTGGCGAGCCGATCTTCCGCGAGCTGATCGGCGCCTTCGACGTGCGCTTCGACTACCAGCTCGACTCAAACGCGCCGGTCGAGGGCGGCGGCACCGCCAACCTACGCGCCGAGCTGCTGGCCGACAACGGCTGGTCGCGCAGCTTCGAACTGCAACCGGAGACGGTCTACACCGGCCCGGCTGCCTCACTGGCAGGCACGATCGACCTCAGCGATCTGCAGCGGGTCATCGAGCGCGTCGAGCGCGCCACCGGCGTCACGGCGCGCCAGTATCGCCTGATCATCCAGCCGCAGGTCGAATTCGCCGGGCAAGTCGGCGGGCAGTCAGTGAGCGAATCGTTCGCGCCGGAGCTCGAGTTCCAGATGGACGCCCAGCAGCTCCGGCTGGCGCGGTCAGCGGCGAACGACCAGAGCGCGCTGGCGCCGGTGGTCGGCGGGCTGGTCAGCCAGCAAGCCACCGAGGCGAATACGCTGGCGCTGGGGCCCTTCGAGCTCGACGTTGCCCGGGCGCGGCAGATCGCGGTCATCGCCCTGGCCGGGCTCGCGCTGGTCTTCGCCGTCCTGGCACTTGGGACGCTGCGGGGTCGCGGCCAGAGCGACGCCGAGCTGCTGGCGCTGCGCTATGCCCCGCGGCTGGTGCGACTGCAGGCCGGGGCGGCCGAGGATGACCAGGATGCGATCGACGTGAGCAGCCGGGCCGACTTCGAGCGCCTCCTGGAACACAGTTTTGGCCCGATCTTCCAGAGCGGGCAGGACTTCTACATCGACTACGAGGGCCGGCGCTTTCGGCTGCGGACGAGCGCGCCGTCCGGCGAAAGCGAGACTGACCCACATCGATCGACGGGGCGGCCCAGCTCGGCGATCAGCAACTTGCTGTTCCAGCGCAAGCAGCGGGAGGGGCGCGCATGACCGGCCGGGCAATCCGCGCCGTGGCCGCCTGCTGCGGCGTGCTGCTGATCGTCATCGCCGGAAGCGCGTCGGCGAGTTCCAACGATGTCTCGTCCTCGGCGCTGGGCGAGCACATGGCGCCGATCACCGCCAACGACCTGGCTCCGGCCGCCTGCGGGGCGCTGCCGCTGGTCAACATCATCACCGGCGCCGGCACGATCAACGGCACGGGCGCCAACGACTTGATCCTGGGCAGCGCCGGCTCGGACACGATCGACGCGGGCGCTGGCCACGACTGCATCGTCGCTGGCGGCGGGGACGACGTCATCGACGGCGGCGACGGCATGGACACCTGTCTGGGAGGCCCCGGCAACAACACGCTGAACAACTGCGAGTAGCGCCCCCGCGCTACGCCTTCGTGAACCGGCCTTTCCGTTCCGAAGGGCCATGAAATCACGCGGATTGACCTCAGTCGCGGCCATGATCGGGCCCCGGGCGTAGGGTAGGATACGAGCGCATCGATCACCGCCTGCAGCGCCCCGCGCCTGGGACCGAGGTTTGCCGTGAGCTACATCGGGGGATCTAGCGACCCGCCCGACGACGCGCCGATACTCTTTGGCCGTCAACGCGAGCTGCAGTCCCTGAAGGAGTCGCTGGAGCGCCTGAGCGACGGGCGCGGGGGGCTCACGCTGGTCAGCGGCGACGCCGGGATCGGCAAGACCGCGCTGGTCGACGCACTGGCTACCGAAGCCGCCCGGCAGGGCATCCCCGGCTTCAAAGCCACCGCGTACGACCTGGAGATCACGACGCCCTTCAGCCTCTGGGAGGAGATCGCGCGCGGCGCAAAGCGCGACTCCCGGCTGCCCCAGCCACCACTGGCCATGCTCCGGCCGGACGAGCGCGAACGCCTGAACAACGCCCGCGACATCTGGGAACTGGCCAGCCACTGGCTTGAGGAGGCAGCCGCCCGACAGCCGCTGCTAATCGTGCTGGAAGACCTTCAC
>DATGQR010000085.1:0-4910 GCA_035304105.1 Thermomicrobiales bacterium
TCGATGCGCGCGCAGTCCGCCGGCGTCGAGAAGCTGATCAGCCGGCCGGTCCCTTTCTCGACCCAGCGGAAGGCCGGGATATTGTCGTTGCAACCGTGCAGGATGCCGGCCTGGCTCGCCCCCGTCTGGGACGACAGGTCCGGCTCCCACTCGATCAGGCGGTGCGTCTTCTCCAGCATCCAGCGCGCCATATTCGGCGCATTGCCGTCGCGCATCGCCCGGCGCAGCACCGGCAGAGCCAGGCCGTCGATCTCCAGGAACAGGATGCCTGGCTCGTCGGTGTAGTGCGCGCCGCCCTGCCGCCGGGCAACACTCTGGACCACCCGCAGCGTGTAGGTGACGTCGTCATTGACCGAGAGGATCACTTCCAGGACGACGCTCACGCCGGCGACCATGATGGCCGCCAGGAGCGCCCACCCGAACGAATCGATCGTGAAGCTATCGAGCACGCGATCGGCGGTTCGCAGCACCGAGGCGTTGAGGACGATCGTCAGCGGGAACGAGAGCACGAGCGTGACCGGCAGACGCAGCGCGGCGAAGAACGGCGGCACGATGGCATTGACGACGCCGACGAAGAGCGCGACGAGCAGCGCGCCGGTGAGGCTGGAGATCTCGACGCCCGGCAGAATCCAGGCCGTCACCCAGAATGCGGTCGCGGTGATGAGCAGCGAGAGGAGCAGGTGCAGCGGTTTCAGGCCCAGCTTCTCCGGGCGCCAGCGGCGCATGCCGTGCTGCATCATGCCAGTCCTCCCTTCACGCTCTCATTACCGGCCCGCTCCGGATCTCAGATGGTCTGGGCGCCTCCGAATCCAAGCTGATACGCGAGCACCTGGCGAATGGCGAAGACCGCCCGGAGCGCCTGCTCGTCCAGCGAGTGCCGCCCGACGCCGACCTTGTAGTCGCCCGGCTCGACGCCCCAACTAGTGTCCGCATCGTAGTAGGCCGGTTCGCTAACCGGGACTGCCAGTCGCGCGGTGCGTGTCTCACCGGACTCTCGTTCCAGCTTACTGAATGCCTTGAGCTCCTTCAGCGCGCGCTCGACCGCGGAGCTACGAGCGCCGACGTAGAACTGGACGACTTCGTCGCCGGCCCGGTCCCGGGCGTTGGTGACGTCGAAAGTCGCGACGAGAACGCCATCCGCGCGAACCTCGCCCTGTGCCAGCCGAAGGTTCGAGAGCTCGAACGTCGTATGGCTCAAGCCAAAGCCGAACGGGCGGGCGCGTCGCCGTCACGCTCGAGTCCTGGCAAACCTCCCTTCAGTTACCGGGCTGACCGGCGCCTACGCAGCTTCTCCCGACGGCCGCTCCCGGGCGCGCCAGCACGAAAACCCATAGGCGCACAGCGCCATCCCGAGCAGTAGCACGATGAACGTCTGGGCCACGAGCCTGCCCAGAAAGCCGTCGGCGATCCCACCGACGACGGTTTCCACATGAGGATCATCCAGTTGCAGATCGATCAGCCGGCCGGCGACGAGCACGAGGGCAAAGGTCACCAGCGCGACAGCGACCAGCGCCAGCCCGGCCAGGCGGATCGACCAGCGGTCGCGCCGAACGGCATAGGGCAGGGCCAGGAGGAACAGGCCGACCAGCCCCGCGCCGATCCCGGCCCAACGCAGGATCGCAATCTCGGATTCGTATGAGGGGATGGTCCCGGCCCTGAACAACTCGATACGCAGCGTGCCGCCGTCCAGAACAAGGTTCTCTGATCCCTCGGGATCTAGAATCGAGGCGACGGCCAGCACGACCATCTGCAGGTCGCGCGATTCGATGACGACGGCGACCGTTTCGCCGCGGGTGATTGCGCGCTGGAGTTGGCTGGCGACGCCCGCAAAGAGCGCCTCGAACGTCTCGCTGCCGAGCAGGCCGGTCACCATCGCGATGACGGCGTCGCCGATCGCCGCCATCAAGCGCGGGGCGTCAGAGAAGAGCGCTTCGACGGCGCGCGTCGCCAGCGCCTCGCGCACGTCTTCGCGCCCGAGCGCGCTCCGAGCCGTCTCGACGAATTCCGAGGTATCGGCCACGCTCGGGTAGGCCCAGGCTTCCAGGTTGGCGATGAAGAGCAGGGCCGCGGCCAGCACGACACAGGCGCGCCACGGCCAGAGCCTGGGGCGCTCGGCGCTCGCTCCGCGGGCCGCTTCTGCGCTTGGCGCTACGCCGGCCGTCCGCATCGGCGCGCTCCCGTCGCGCCTGCCCCGCGCCCATATGCCGGAAGATCCTGCGCTCCACGAGCCGGGGCACGCGTCCAGTTCGCCGCTAACCGCCAGTGAATGCACGCCCGAGCCAATCACCCGACCCGCCAGTATCGATCATGCGGGAAAGCAACAGACTCTCGCGTGAGTGTGCCAACAGTATATAGCGATTAGCCTCTTATGGAAGTGGGCGCATGGGGCAACGCATTGCCTGGAGGATGTGGCGATTGTTCCTCTATAGAGGACCGTCGCGATTTCCGGGCTTCGATCTTCCTAATTTGACGCATGAAGGGCGGGGAACGATCCGCCGCCCTCCAAATCCCTGACCCAGCCGCCCCGGAGAGCGAGTTTGCCGGCCCCCTCTTCAACCATCGCAGGCGCGTGGGCGATCGACCGGCCCGCGGGACCGGCTTCGTCGGGCAGCGAGCGGCCCGTTCGATTGCGCCGGGCGACCGCTCTCGCCATCCAGCCTGCTAGTGAGCAGCACGGCGATCCGCACCGCGAGCAGCTCCGTAATCAACACGATGCCTCGCTTCATAGAACACTCCTTTGTGCCAACAACTGCGGATATCGCAGCACCTTCTGCCAGGACGTGGGGACACCGGCGCGCAACGCGGGGCGAGGTCAGGGAATGATCCCCGCACCAACGCTGGGTCCGGACTTGCTACCGACATACACCACGACGGGAAAGGTGCAAACTCAAAGACGCGCGCCGCAGGAGTATCTACCCGCGGCGCGTCTCTGTGCCCCGTCAGGGCTTAGAAGCCGCGGTGCGCCGCGGAGTTCGGATCGCCCCTGAGGACGACGCCGCCCCTGAGGCCGCCCGCCTACTCGGCGCATCGGAAGCGCTCCTCGCCACCATCAGCACCGCCTATGACCCGGCCGCCCAGTGCGTCCACGACCGCACAATGGCAGCCGCGCTTGCCGCCCTGGCCGACGCCCGCTTTGCGGCTGTCAGCGCCCGCGGGGCATCCGCCGGCCTCGCGGCCGCCGTGGCAGAGGCGCTCGCCCTCGCCGCCTGTCCGTTGGCCGCGCCCCCCGGCGGCCACGATCTGTCAGCAAACGACACAGGAAGCTAGCCGGAAACCGCCCAGTCAGCATCGTGGGATAATCCCGCCGGACGTGACGCACGGCGCATCTGGGCGTTATGGTTGCCGGGATGAGGCTGGTCACAGGAAGTGAGGGACGAATAGGTGTTCAACCTGGCGCCGGAGCGTCGAGCGAAGCTGCGACGGAACTTTCGCGGGCTGGCGGTCATCGTCTTCGCCCTGACGGCTATCCAACCCTTCCTCGGCGCGTTTAGCTTCTTCCGCCGGGCGGATAGCACCGACTACACGGCGTTTCACGAGATCATCGCCAACGCCCTCTTCCCACTCGCGCTGATCCTCTTCGGGCTGGTCTTCCTGGCTCGCTTCGAGCGCCACCTGGCGATGCTGATCTGGACCGGTCTGCTCGTGTTGGCGATCGTCTCCCAAATCGGCCTGGGCTACTCCTCGCGCGATGATGCGACCCTGCTGGCCTGGCACATCCCGCTGGGCGTGGCCGTCTTCGCCTTCGCACTGGTCGTCATGCTGCTCTCATTCGGCCTGCGCTTCGCTGGCGAGCAAGACTGAATCCCAACACTCCGCCCGCCTAAGAAATCGCTAAGAGCTACCCCCGATACTCCAGGCAATGGAGATTTACAGGCGCCGCATCGAGCCGGCGCACCGTCCAGGCGACGCGGCAGCACAACTCAGCAGTAGGACCGTAACCAGGCGAACATGCCAGGCCGCTCGCCCGATGGACGATGTGCGTGGGAGCGACCGGCAGCCACTATACGCTGGAATGAGGAGTTGCCAGATGGCGCTAGGTTATGATCCCGCCGCAGCCGGTTCGGATCTGGTTCTCGCCTACCTTCAGGAACTGCTGCTGACTGCCGTCATACTCGAGGAACGCTTGCCTGGAGCGCGCCGCCCGTTGCGCGTGCTCTCGGGGAGCGGGTTAATTGAGATCCCCAGCCGAATCCTGCGCTCCAATCTGGCGCGCGCGATCAACCTGGAGGATCTTCCCAGGCGCTTGGACGTGTTCTCGTCCGAGCATCAGGATCTCGCCAAGGGACTGCCGACCGACGGCGAGCTGCTGTACTTCGCCTTCCGGCCGGCCGTCTGGGCAGGCGACCGCGTCGAGCTGTCGCTGGCGATCGACGCGATGACGCCTTCCGGCGGGGAGTCGAGTTGTCGCGAGATCGGGCGGATCGACGCGGAGTTTCAGCAGCTAGGAGGTCGCTGGGCTGCGCTCGGTGATCCCCACGTGTATTTCGTGCCCGACTCTTGACTTTTCTTAGGTTGTTGTTAGCGTAAGCATATCGACGAGGAAAAGCCACTAACCGGGCTCCCGTGTGCCGGTCGCGGTCGGCCCGGCTGACGCCATGAGCGCGTCGGTCTGGATGCTTCATCGGGGAGCGGGAAGCGTGTCGGCGGATCGCAGACCGGAACCATTGCGCATTGAGTTGCTCGGAGGTTTCCGCGTGACCTGTGGGGCGCGCGAGATCCCGAGCGACGGCTGGAGGCTGGCCAAGGCGCGCAGCCTGGTCAAGATCCTGGCGCTCGCCCCCGGCCAGAGCCTGCTCCGCGATCAGCTCATCGACATGCTCTGGCCGGAGCTCGCCCCCGACGCTGGCACGAACAATCTCCATCAGGTGCTGCACGTCGCCCGCCGGACGCTGGCGGAGCTGCTACCGGAC